>CAZZCN010000051.1:0-22786 GCA_964652975.1 uncultured Oscillospiraceae bacterium
AAGACGGACTATCCGTATCTTTTCTCGCTTGCACTGCGGCAGAATCCTTTTGATGACAACAGAAGTGCAATTATTAGATAAGGTAAGAAGTAGAAATCTCAAAAACATCACATAGAAAAATTCACTAATATATATTTTACTGTAATTGAATTAATAACGGGGAGCTACCTGAAATGCTTGAAGTCAGTTATAAGTTTTTAATAATACTTGCAATAATCGCTATTGGGTATGCCGCCAAAAGATTCAAACTCTTGCAGAAGGCAGACGGTGATGCTCTAACTAAAATTGTGCTAAATTTCACATTGCCCGCTCTAGTAATATCAGTTTTCAGTGAAGTAAAACTGGAAACGTCGTATATTATGTTCCCGGCTCTTGGAATTTTAATAGGCGCAGTCATGCTTGGCGCATCATTCATCGTTTATAGAAAATTAGATAAAAGAGACAAGGGCATTCTCACCATGCCGCTTTTAGGACTTAACATCGGACTGTTTGCTGTTCCTCTGGTTCAGGTGATCTGGGGTGATGCGGCAATAAAGTATCTGCTTCTTATTGACGTTGGAAACGCACTTATTATTTTTGCCCTTTGCTACATTGTCGGAGCATATTACGCAAACGATAAGGAAGACATGAGATTTAAGCATATAGCAGCGAAAACGCTTCGCTCCATACCTTTGCTGGCTTATGTTCTGACCATGGCTCTTAAACTATCAGGTATTTACTACCCTAAATTCATTGTGGATATTGCGCAAATTGTGGCAAAAGCCAATACGGCAATTTCGATGCTTACGCTTGGTGTTTTTCTCTCATTTGCATTCAACAGGTCGCAGATAATTCAGCTCCTTAAATTCTGGGCGACGAAATATATTCTGGGTTTCGCATTGGGGCTGCTGGTGTATTTTTTCGCCCCTATATCGCAAATTGAGAAGGTAGTGGTGCTTATGGCATTTATTTTGCCATCGTCATTTGCAGTTATCGCGTATGCTGTGGAGTTCAAGTATGACACGAAGTTCGCTGGAGCCCTAGTTAATTCATCGATTGTCCTAAGCATTGTTTTCATGTGGGTAATTGCGCTGGTACTGAGGTAGACGATTGGCGTCCAAATTACAATTTCACATATAGATTACTAACGTTTTAGTGTATAATGTATGCGGGAGAACGATTTTGATGCAAGAAACTAAAATTTATGATTATATGGTTCGTTCAGGTACTGTGACATGCAATTGGGCAGGTGCAGAGCAAACGATTCCGATAAGTATAGGAATAAAGCCGCGCAACAAGGAGAGCGAAATTTCAGCTTGCTGCGTTTTGACATCCGCAAAGGGCGGACTGAGAGCTGAAGTCCTTATTGATAATGATACGGGACTTCCACTTCGGATTGTTTCCGTGAGCCTTGATACTACAATTCTACTTCCTGATAACACCCCTGTCTTCTGCAACGGCTATCAATCATGGAGCAATTCCGGTCTTTATGGAAGCAACAAAAGCTTTGCCAGACCGAGTGTCTTTTGCCCGAAACTCCTAAGGAAGTCCGGGGACTACGATTTTTACCACTACACGAAGAAGACTCTGCATAGCTGGTCGTATACATATTTTGACGCACCACTCGGGTATACTTTGTTGGCATCACTAGACGAATCTTTCGCATATACATATTTTGAATTTTATGCAGAGAATAATAAGCGCGGTATCAACGTTCGAATCAGAAAGGACTGTGACGGACTTATTCTGCCACCGGTACCGAGAACATCAGCCTCAGAGGTTCCTCCACAGAAAATATCCGATGTCTTCATTACTACTGGTAATGAACTTAACTGCTGGGATAGGTATTTCGAGCTTTTCTATGAGAATAATGCCAAAATCGGCCTTGTTAATAAGAGCAAGCCTGCACTTGCCTGGGACAGCTGGTATTTTATGTATGACCAGATTGAAGAGAACCGGTTGATGGATGTATTGAAGGATTACAAGATCAGACAGATACCGCTGGATTATTTTATTATTGGACGTGGCTACGAGAAGGAATTCGGCGACTGGACAAAGCCCTCGGAGAAATTTCCAGGTGGCATGGACAGGGTTGTTAAAGCCATAAAGTCAGCCGGATACAAGCCCGGCTTGACTATTTCACCGTTTGTATGTTCTGCCAGATCAGGGCTATATAACGAGCGCAAAGAGCTGCTTGCAAAGGACAAGAAGGGCAAGCTGATATGCATCGGCAGAAGCAGGGACCTCGGCGGAAAGCTTTATCTCTTAGATCTCTACAATCCTGAAGCCAAGAAATATTTCAAGAGATATATACATACTTTAATTAGTGAATGGGGCATTGAGGTCCTTAAAATGGACTTTTTGTATGCGGCAGGATTCAACAGCGGCGATCACTGCAAAAGGACAAGGGCGCAGGCGGTTTTTCATGCCTTGAACCTTGTAAAGGAATACGCGCAAGACACGCCTGTGATTGCCTGCGGAGTGCCACTTGGCAGCTGCTTCGGCTTGTTCGAATACTGCTCGGTATCTCCCGACCTTTCAGCAGACTGGGACGGCAGTCGCAGCAGATTTTTGCAAAAGAGCATAAGAGAACGCGAATCAACACAAAATGCAATAACAACTTCAATAGCCAGAAGACATCTTGATGGCAGAGCTTTCAGCAGCGACGCAGCGACATTTTCTTTGCGCAAATACAAGATAAGGATTACAAGCACGCAGCAGGAGGCTTTATTTAAGACGGGTATAATTTTTGGTGGATTGATATCAGGATCCGACAGCATAGGATCATACAGCGGTGACCTGCTCGAAACATACAGACAGGCTATAATTCACCGGTGTTCCAGGAACAATGACAAAAGGGTGCTGTCAGCCAAAAACGTCGAACAGGCCATAGCAGTAAAATACGTACTCAAAAATGAATTAAAAGAAGAAATGATATCAGGAGTGCAGTTGTAGATATTTAATTAAACAACTTAAACATATAGTTTATGCCTCTGCATAGACACAAACTTTGCATATCACAATAAACTCACACAAAAAATTAGATTGACTTAACCACACTACAAGTATATAACTGAAGTAATAATCAATTGTATTTATACATTTCAGTTTTTATTCCTAAACTAGCTTTTTATTTGAGGTGGTGATTTTAGTGAATTGTAACATTGTGTAAAAAGAAACGACTCCAATTCTTAATTCGTAGCAATTTCAATTACAATGAAACGGAAAGGAATAGAATATCTATGAAAAAAAACATTTCCCTTTTGCTCATATTCATTATGATTGCAATATTGACTTTATTAGCTTTTCCTCTCTCTGTATCAGCCGACTCGACCGATATTTTAGGAATTGAAAATTATAATTTGTATTATATTAAAAATGTAAATACTGGGCGTTATCTTGACGTTCAAGGAGGCGCAATCGGAGCTGATGGTACAAATGTAATAAATTACAACTTTCATGGAAATGCAAATCAAAAGTGGTTAGCTGTTAGAAATTCTGATGGTACGTACACATTTAAAACAAGTTATAACAACAATTTTGCATTAGATGTTTTTGGTACAAATGTTGACATATGGAGTTATGGCAATTATCCAAATGATCAATCATTTTATCTTATAAGAAACAATTCTTATTCATATGGAGGTACATATTTTATAAAAAACAAGGGTACCAATCAGTATGTAACAGCAAGCGGAAATGATGTCTGCATAAGCTATTCTAATGCGACCACTGCCATGTGGGCATTTGAAAAAGTCGCCAAGGGTGATGCGGACTTGTATAATTTTTCTGAATTTATTATAGGAATAACAGAAACATGGTATGATAGTAAAATGAATTCAATGGGATATTCACCTTATTACTTTATTAATCAACAAAGAGACACAGCATTTTTATACTTGCAGTTTGACTCTATGTGGTTTCATACTGGTCATGGCGCACCTGGCACCGTAAGTTTTGCTGATGGTGATATAACAGCAACAGATATTGATGCATTACCAAATAATGAGTTGGCTGGATTGAGGTGTTTTATAACTTTGGGTTGTAGTTCAGGAGCAACAAATCCTAGTGGACAAAATATAATTAAATCGATATATAATAAAGGTGCTCAATTTTCACTTGGGTTTACCCATACACAATGGACTCCGGTGGCCGAAACCTGGTTAACAAGATTTATAGACCGTTCCAATAGTGGTTACAATATTAAATCAAGTTTGCAATATGCCGATTTAGTGGCTATTATTCCTTACTTTGGAACTGGTATGAAATATTATTTTGGAGATTATTATCAATGTCTAAACAGATAAAAGCATCTGATAAAACGACAATTTGAAGAGGTGAAGATTATGAAAAAAATAAAATATATTTGTTGGATTTTTCTAGTTATATTAATAATGATTCCGCTTTCTGTTGCTAGTGCAAGCGCTGATACGAAGAACGTTTCAATTTCAAATAGCAATTCTCAAATTGAAATAAATGTGAATAATAAATATTTTGAATATAATGGGTCCATTAAAAATCTAAAATTCGTAGAAACAATTGCATTATCTGTGCCGACGGCTTCAACTAATTCAGCAAATGTTATAAAAAATGAAAAAAATTATGATACATATGTCGATGAGCACATTAATACTTACTATTTTTTTAAAGATACTGATACAATCTGTGGCTTCCAAAAAGAAAACTACTACAGTGAATACACACCAATTACAAAAGCCATTAATGAGATTGAAGCAAAAAATGTTGCAGAAAATTATTTGAAGAATGTAATTCCTGAATTTAATGACTATAAACAAATTTTTTGCCAATATTCCGAATTTGATGCAGTCTATCAAATGCAATATAGTTTTCTTTTAGATAATATAGCAACGGATGATATAATTAATATATATATTCAAGCGAACGGTGATGTAGGAGCTTTTATGATGTTGAATCGCTCTGCATATAGAAATTTAGTCATTGACTATAATTGTATTAAAGAAGCAATGCAAAAAAATGTAGAAAGTTTTATTAATCAGTATATTAGCATTAATAATGACGGATTAGTACTTATTCGCACTTATGAATTTAGAAGCGAGTCTGGCGAAAGTAAAATTAAGCAATTTGCATCACAAATAAAATAATTAGGCTCCTTGCATATATATTCCAGATTAGCAATGAGTTGGAAAGGGCATATGAAAAAATTATATATTTTTGTCTTTCTTTTACTTATTGCAATTATTTTAATGCTTTATTTCTACTTTAATATAAATAAAATTATATTTCAATCAGTTGATAATAGTGAAGTGACAAATATAAATATAAAAATCGAAAAACTATATGAAAATACTATATTCTTAACTTTGGTGGATCCCATGTCAATCCATAAAATTATAGAAATTGAGGATTTAGTAAGAGAGAATGATGGAACAAATTTTCTTATTAAAGCAAAACCGTGGTATATTGAAATTGAATATAATTTGAAGAATAGAGAGACAATTATTCGAAAATATAAAGGCCAACGAATTATACCTGAATTACAAAACGAATTTTCAAAAATACCTGAAATACAGAAAATAATAATAGTTAAATAATTGACAAGCAGTTGATGTTGATTCAGATACATTTGATTTTATGAAGAAAACGAGTGGATCCGAAAACTAACCAAAGCTTTTATGACTCTAATAAATATTCATTTGAATATTTATAATTCTATAGTTCTTCTGCCAGCTTATTAAGGTCATATGGAGTTTCCTGATAAACGTAATAATTGAGCCAATTTGAGAAAAGCAGATATGCACCGCTGCGCCATTGCACCAAAGGCGGATTATGTGGATCGTCGTTATAGAAATAGTTAACAGGGGTATCTATATCGATACCTTTCTTAACGTCGCGAAGGTATTCAGTTTTAAGTGTTGTAGGATCGTATTCGAGATGACCTGTGAGGAAAATTTTACGTCCTTTCAAATCTGTGACAGCAAAAACTCCGGACTCGTCGGATTCGGCTACTAGACGTAACTCAGAATTATTAAGTATGTCTTCACGTTTGACCTCTGTGTAACGGGAATGAGGGACATAAAAGACGTCATCAAATCCCCTGAATAGTTTAACCGGTCTCTTCCATTTGGTGCTATGCTTGAAAATGCCAAACACCTTCTTGTTCATTGTGTACTTGGGTATGCCGTAATGATAATACAATCCTGCTTGGGCGCCCCAGCAAATATGCATTGTAGAATAGACATGCGTCTTGCTCCACTCCATTATCTTGGCAAGCTCTTCCCAATACACTACCTCTTCGAACGGGATAAGTTCAACAGGTGCACCGGTTATTATCATGCCGTCATATCTTCTGTCGGCGATATCATCGAATGTCTGATAAAAATTGAGCAAATGGTCCTCGGAAATATTCTTAGGTTTGTAGGTGGAGGTATATAGCAGGTCGACTTCAACTTGCAACGGGGTGTTACCGAGAAGCCTAAGCAACTGGGTCTCTGTGGCGACCTTGGTGGGCATCAGATTAAGAATCAAAATCTTGAGCGGACGGATGTCCTGCTTGTATGCAACTGTGTCCCGCATCACAAAAACATGCTCTTTCTCAAGCGTTTCAAATGCCGGAAGTCTGTCGGGTATTTTAATAGGCATATTCTTGTGCTCCTTTCAATGCAATAAAAATTATTATACCATCGATATCAAAAAAATAAAACAAGTAAAAACCTTGAAGACTGTAGCAAAGCATATGCTCAATCCAGCAATATGATCAGCGCACATTTTCAGCTTTTTATCCTCCTTAGACGTATATTCGTCCGACCAACCAATTGTAATCCTATTAACATCCAAATCACAATCCAAATTGCACTCATTGCATCATTCATTTTTGTATAAAAATATCTTCTTTTTGTATCAAAAAAATCTTCATTGGTGTATAATATCATATAAAAAAGGCTACAAAAACAGCTACAAAAACCGCAACAGAAACGCTGCAAAAACCACTAAAAAACCACAACAAAAACGCAAAAAGAACCGATAATAATACGCAACAGGAGAATAATCAATTATGTCAAAGGTTTGTATCATAAGGTGTGACAATTACGAAGCCCAGCTTGTAGAGAGGGCTATTGCAGACCTTTTTAGAGAATTCAAGGCGAGCGAGCATTTTACCGGCGGCGAGAAAATATTGCTCAAGCCGAATCTGCTTTCAGCAAAAACTCCAGACAAGGTGGTAACAACTCATCCGCAGGTTTTCAGAGCAGTGGCAGACGCTCTTTTATCATATGACCTGAAACTTTCATACGGTGATTCACCTGCTTCGGATTCTCCGGAGAAGGCTCTTCGTACATCTGGCATTGAAAGCCAGGCAAGAGAGCTCAACATACCAATGGCTGACTTTGATAATTCATATGACTTTGAATTTCCGGAGGGTGTACTGGCAAGAAGATTCAATCTTGTTAATGCGGTAAAAGACAACGACGGAATTGTAAGCATTTGCAAGTTCAAAACTCATGCGCTGACCAGGTTTACCGGAGCGATGAAAAACACATTCGGACTGATACCAGGATTTCTCAAGGCAAAGGATCATGTTCGCTTTCCTAACGTTGAAGATTTTTCACAAATGATAGCTGACCTCAATATGTGCGTCAAGCCAAGACTTTTTGTCATGGATGCCATAGTTGGAATGGAAGGGAACGGGCCTGCCAATGGGACGCCACGTGATATTCGTCTGCTTATGGTGTCTGACGATCCGGTTGCACTAGACAGCGTATGCGTTACGATAATGGGACTTGATTACAAATCTGTCATTGCAGTCAGAACCGGCGAAAAATCCGGCCTCGGTGTCGCCGATACAAGCAAAATCGACTTCAGTCTTATTGAAGGGTTCGGCGAAAATCAGACCGTCAATAGAGGAAAAGCAAGCGAAATTTTGCCTGAACTTGTTATCAAAGATTTCAAAAACATAATAGATGGAAATTCAGGGATGCAGAGAATGAGCTCAATGTTCGGACCGTTTGCCAAGAAAATAGTGTTGAACAGACCTACCATAATCCACGAAAACTGCACAAGGTGCAAAGTCTGTATAAAGGCATGTCCTGTAGAGCCCAAAGCTATTTATTTTGACGAGGAGAGCAACAAAATCCGATACACATACGGCAAATGCATAAGATGTTTTTGCTGCCAGGAGCTTTGCCCGCATGCCGCTATCGAGGTTAAAAAGGCACCGCTTGGATTTATTTTAAGCGGGAAAAGGAAGTGAAACGAATTTTTTATTTACTTTCTAAACATAATATATTTTCTCTTCACGAAGGCTAAAACTCCATAAATGATAAAATTGTTAGTTTCGGAATCAACCTGAACACTTAAAACCATTTTAGTAGAAAACAGAGGATAATAAATAAAATTAAAAGCAGAGAAATAGTATAAGAGAACAAAAAGTTAAATTCGAGGAAATTGCAGAAAATAAAATGCTGGCAAGGAGAAAAATTAATGGACAATATTTTTCCACGATTAATCCGTGAGACCCAGGAAGAGACCTTGTCGAAATATGCGAGCAGAAGCAAGAATTCCAGAGGGAGATTAAAGCAAGTAGAGAAATGTCAGGTCAGAACAGAATATGAGCGGGATGTCGGCAAGATTCTTTTTTCCATGGAATTTCGTCGGCTACGGCATAAGACACAGGTTTTTTTCAATCCCCAAAACGACCATATCTGCACAAGAATGGAGCATGTCCTCTACGTTAATTATATAGCAAATACAATTGCAAGATCGCTCAACCTTAACCCTGATCTTGTAAATGCAATTGCAATAGGTCATGATATCGGACATTCGCCTTTTGGACACAGCGGCGAGAAAACACTCGACAAGTGTGTGAAGAAAATCGACGACAAGCTGTTTTTCAAACATGAAATTCATAGCCTCCGTGTAGCCGACAGGCTTGCAATCAAGCTGGATCATCCCGGAGAATATGGATACAATCTGACTTTTGAAGTAAGGGATGGTATTGTAAGCCACTGCGGTGAGACATACGAAGAGGTTTTGCTTGTTCCTGACCGGAACAAGATGACGGACAATCTTGCCGAATCGGCCTTTTTCCATGGCATGCCCGCTACTTTGGAAGGTTGCGTGGTGAGGTTTGCGGACAAGATAGCCTATGTCGGCAGAGATATAGAAGACGCAGTGCGCACAGGCATAATGGCTTTTGAAGACATACCGAAGGAAATCAAATCAGAGCTGGGCAAAACCAACGGACAGATTATTAACACCCTTGTAATGGACATTGTTCAGAACAGCATTGACAGCGATCGTATCTGCCTTAGCAAAGAAAAAGGAGAGGCCATGAGAAGCCTTTTAATCGATAATGTCGACCGTATATATAAGTCAGACAAAATCAAAGCATACGAGAAAATGGCGCAAAATACTGTTGAAGGCTTGTTTGACGCATTGATACCGATTTGCAGGGACGAGGAAAAACTCAAAGCAAGCGAGGTCAAGGTATACAAAATGTTATACAATTACATTATTGAAAGGGGTTACGAAAAGGGAGAGGCAGAGGTAGTAATGGTTACGGATTTTATTGCGGGGATGACGGATACATACGCCCAGAAATGCTTCGAAGAAATCTATTGGTTCTAGGTTGTGTTAAAATTCCGTTATGCTTCGTCGATGTAAATTCCAAATATCGGTCATAAAAAGTGTCGAAGAAAATCTGCACTAGCAGATTTTCAAGAGAACTAAAACGCAGTTTTAGTTCTTTGCTCCTCTCATTTGGAATTTCCATCTCCTTGCCTAGCGAAATTTTTCAAAGCTTTGAGTTTCATTTTAGCAAACTCAAAGTATGCAACCTAGTGACAAAAGACAAAGAAAATCTATATTAAGAAGATTTTCCAAGAGTCAAAACCTAGGTTTTGACTTTACTCCGTGATACGGCGTCGGCTAAAATTCAAATATCGGTCATAAAAAGTGTCTAGAGAACTAAAACGCAGTTTTAGTTCTTTGCTCCCCTCATTTGAATTTTACCCTCCTGGTCTAACGAAGTTCTGACGCGACCTGGAATTGTCGAAGAAAATCTGCCGTTAGCAGATTTTCAAGAGAACTTACCCGCAGGGTAAGTTCTTTGAGAAAGGGTAATTAAGAAATGAAAAATGCATTTTTTGCAATGGTGTCGCGCATGCGATACATCAACAGGTGGGCGCTTATGCGAAACACGCGCGTGGAGAATATAGAGGAACACAGTCTTCAGGTGGCGATAATCGGACATGCGCTTGCTTTGATAAGGAAAGAATATTTTCCTATAGACAACGACGGGAAAGACAGAATAAAAGTGGACGAGAACCTGGTCACCACACTGGCAGTCTACCACGATACGAATGAAATCCTCACAGGCGATATGCCTACTCCGGTAAAATATTTTAATATATCAATGACCGGTGCTTATAAGGAAATCGAGCATCAGGCATCGCAAAAGCTGGTTAGTATGCTTCCACCGGAACTTTCATCTAAATACGAAGAGCTGTTATCCCCGGACAGGAGTAATCCGGATATCGACGCTGCTATGCAGATTGTAAAGGCAGCCGACAAAATCTCTGCTCTGATTAAGTGCATAGAAGAGTCGAAAGCCGGCAATTCCGAATTTGTATCAGCCTCCAAAAGAATCCGGAAGACCATCGAGCAGATAGAGCTACCGGAGGTCAAATATTTCATGGACAACTTTATACCTGCGTTTTCAAAGACTCTTGACGAACTTGAAAGCTGATAGGTATAGGATGAATGGGTATTATAACCATGAAGCTGCAATTGTTTCTGATATTTATGTGTTAACAACAGGCAGCTAGAGACAAATTATAGTAAAAACAAGCATTTAGAGATATGTTAGAGCAGGCATGTCAGTGAATCGAGAATAGTTGGCAATATATGAACATGACTGTTATAATGAAGTTCGATGCAGCTAAATAATTAAAGGAAATGCTTCAAACAAAGAATTTTTATCAACTTAATACAAAATTACTACAAACAGATAAAGAACTTTTAAAGGCATAAATATTGTAAAAATTATTGAAATATCTAAAAACACACAAACAAACATGTGAATTAACATTCATACAAGGGGGAAAAAATGGGAACAGTAAAAATCACCAAAATCAAACATCTCGGCTGGGACAATTGCGTCAAGATTTCGAATGGCATAGTTGAACTGATAGTTACAACTGATGTTGGACCAAGAATAATTCATTATGGATTCATCGGCGGAGTCAATCACATGAAGGTTTTTGACGAACAAGCAGGCAAGACCAATGCCGACGAATGGATGTCATATGGTGGACATCGTTTATGGCACAGTCCTGAAGAAATGCCAAGAACTTATGATGAAGATAATGTCCCTTGCGAATGGAAGAAAATAGAGAACGGCATCTGGACAAGGTCTGCCATGGACCAATGGACCCAGGTGGAGAAGGAGCTTGAGATAACACTCGATCCACTTACTTCAAAGGTGACTATAAACCACAGAATAACCAACCTCAATGCATGGGACATAGAACTGGCAGTCTGGTGTCTGACAGTAATGGCACCCGGAGGACTTGAGATAATCCCTCAGATTATTGATGGACCAAAGTATCTGCCCAACAGATCCATTGCATTATGGACATACACTAAAATGAACGATCCCAGAGTTCAATGGCTCGATAAATATATTTTTATCAAGCAGGATGTGAATGCGAAAACTCCTTTTAAAATTGGATTGCCTGTTCCTGCAGGATGGGTTGGATATGCAAACTTCGGTGAATTGTTTGTAAAACGGTTTGATTATATCGAAGATGCGCTATATCCTGACTTTGGGTATTGTTCTTATGAGACTTATACAAATGCCGATATGATTGAACTTGAGACACTCAGCCCTCTTTGGCAGATTGGTCCTTCTGATGCAATCGAGCATCTGGAAGTCTGGGAGCTTTACAAAGATGTAATGAGACCGGCAAGTGAATCAGAGGTAGACAAGATCATACTACCAATATTAACAGGTAAAGCGACAAAGAAAGCAGCCAAAAAAGATGCTAGTGCAAAACCTAAGGGCGATAGCGCTAAAGCAAAAAAAGCGGACAAATAAAGCTTTACAATATTAACTGAACTGCATTAGGGATACCTTGAAAGCACGCTCGAAAAAGAACCGAGCAAAATGCTAATTGATTCAAAGAAGTACTTTCCAAAGACTCAATAGCAGAGTAAAAACGAGAATATAAATCATAAAAACACTAAAGGACAGGGATTTCGATAAGTTCGGAACCCTGTTTTTATAGTTCGTAAATGTGTAATTAATCCAGAATCATGATTGTATAGCTGACAAAATAGTAATTCAAAAGCAGCTACATCGCAATGCCACTTAACAAGGTAAAAAATTCAAATGAATGCGACAACCACAGACTACTCTTTGTGATTGTTCATTTCAATGCGAAGCTTCTCAAATTCTTCGCAATATATTTCGAAAGTTTCTCGAAGTGGTGTGTTGATTCCGCATGAAAATGCTGTAAGCTTGTACAATGACAGCGAATGATAGCCTTTCTCGACATGCGAAAGGTATGATTGGCTTATGTCCGCAGCGATTGCGGCTTTGCCTTGTGTCATATTCTTCATCTTGCGGAGCCTTTTCAGGGCTCTGCCCAATGTTATAGCATGGAAATTCTTGTCCAAAACAACAGGGCTGTAGATATGATTGCCCATTAGAATGTTTTTCGATTTGGTGTCGTCATTGATCTCGAAACTCATCTTCCATTGTCCTCCCGTAATTTAAATGCAAATGTTCACCACAATAATACCAGTTGCAATGACTAATTAATGTAAAAAATTAATCGATGCAAATTACTGATTAAAGTAGTCTAAAAATGATACACATAATACCTAAATTTTTCAATAGTATATATAGCATAATATTATCTAATATAAATAATAATGGTATAATAGTGTGAATAAAGCGAATATAGTGAAAAAAATAGATATTTTCACTATATTCACTCTTGGAAAAACCATTTGACAGCACTGAATGCTGTCAGACACCATAGTGTGAAAGAATAAATCCTTTCACACATTATACAAAGCAGAAATTTATATATTTAGAAAGCCGGAGAATAAAAATGGAATGGAAAAAAGTTTCACCAGAACTCAGCGATTTTCTCGAGAAGACCTTGATTGAATACCCTTGCATTAAGAAAAAAATGTTCGGCTGCCCAGTCTATTTTGTTAACGACAATATGTTCGCAGGAATTCACTCAGACAATATTTTCATACGCCTCTCCGAGGAAGACAGAGCCGGTATACTTGGCGAATTTGATGAGGCTTGCATATTTGAGCCGATGGAGGGACGAAAAATGAAAGAGTATGTTGTCATACCCGAAACAATACTCAATGACTCTGGAATAATGAACAAGTGGCTTAGCCTTTCTTTCCGATTCACTTCATCGCTTCCTCCGAAAGTAAAACGCAAGAAATAAAATAGAGCAGAACAGTATGGAATCCAGTAGAAACGAATTCAAAATCAAATACAAAAAGGACGGACAACAAAATGGAATCACAGATTAATGACAGAAACAAAGAGCAAATGAATGGCCAATCTGACTTTCAGGGGATGGATTCAAGTAATAATGAGAATCTGCAATTTAGTAAACTTGATCCGCGAATTTTAACTTCCTGGAGAATATCACGGTGGATAAGATTCGGTGTGGTTGCAGTATTGCAGGGGGCTGGATTTTTCATCGGATCACTGATGGAGGATGTTCCGTCGGAGGTTACAATAATATACTTTACGTTTAACCTGCTGTTGGCGGCATATTTTATGATTACAGCAATTCTATATCCCATTATCGAATATCGCCAATGGGGTTATAAGATTACGGAAGACCGCGTTGAAATAAGGCATGGGATATTTTTTATACAAACAACAATAATACCGGTTATAAGAATTCAACATGTCACCATTACACAGGGACCGATTAATCGCAAACTGGGTATATCAACCATTTTTATAAATACGGCAAGCGGTGCTTTTAAAATCGAAGGACTTTCTGATGAAAATGCCAAACAGATAGCGGAGGCGCTAAAATCCAAGCTTGTAATTCGTATGAAAAAGAGTGAAAAAGCTTAGTGTGCAAATTTTGTCCAACCATATCAGTAACAATCAGAAAATTTGGTCCAGCCAAATAGGTAATAGTTAAAGATTTGGATGTGAGGTCCGAATAAAACATCTCGGAAAATTTTAAAAAGAGGAGGAAAACGAGCATGTGAAGCCCTTTCTGGCGCAAATAGCTCTTTTGGTTTACAACCACGACAATGATTTGCAGTGGCTTTCGAATGACTATTATGAAAAGCTCAAAAAATCCATACTTTTCTGGTTTAACGAAAAGGACCCGGGGAATCTGCATCTGCCGGTATGGAACAGCGGTCCGCATACAGGCATGGACAACCACCACGAGAGGGCAGGTCATTGGAATGACTGTTATGGCAGAGGTGTAGACCTGGCGAGTTATCTGCATAGGGAATGCATGGCATTTGCCAGGATTGCTTTTTTGAAAGACAAAACCGAAGACTATGATATGTTTGTTTCACACGCCGAGAGTATAAAATCAGCAGTAAATAAATATATGTGGGATGACAAGGCAGGAATGTATTTTGATATTGATTCACGAACTGGCGAAAAAATATCATACCGGTACGCCGGTACATTTGCCCCGCTTTGGGCGGGAATTGCAAGTGAAAATCAGGCAAAACGACTTATTGAAGAACATCTGCTAAATGAAAATGAGTTCTGGAGACCATATCCGGTTCCGGCAACCGCAGCCAATGAGAAAAATTATGTATTTGGCCATGCTCCGGGCGACATCGGATGCAGCTGGAGGGCACATACATGGATACCAAGTAATTATTTCATATTTCATGGGTTAGTGGATTATGGTTACGAAAAAATCGCCAAAGAAATCTCGGACAAAACATTTCAAATGATTGCAAAATATGGTGACTGGGAATATTATGGTTCAGAGGAGGGAATAGGGTGCGGGTTAAACCCTTTCTGGGGATGGTCGCTACTCGCATATTTCATGCCTGCCGAATATGAGTCAGAATATAATCCTACTAAATTATAAGTTATAAAATTAATGACATCCACAAAATATTTGGAAAATCAAACAAAGAAACAGCAAGTAAAGAAAAAGGAATTATAGAAAAAGCGATAAAGAAAAAACAGATATAGAAACATCAATTAATAGAGCAATAGCTTCGTGTAAAACCTCTGGAGTCGAACCTTTAGATCATTTTCGCTAGGTCACGAAAATGATAGATTTGTCCAAAGGTGCAAAAAGATCGATAGTAGATATTATGCTTACCTAATAATGGTTAACAATTATTAAAAAGTGAGGAAAACAAATGAATTCAGCATTTACAGTAAATCTGCCATTTGACACCCAGGATTCGCAAAAGGACTATACACTCGATCTTTTGAAATCACTCGACACCATTAAAGCTTCTGGTCAGCCGGCTGTATTATCTCTGGAGAACAGTACTTATCACTTCTACCCGGATCAGGCGTTTGAAAAGTACTACTCTCCATCGAATAATGACGGAAGTCTCCAGAAAATTACATTCCCAATTATTGGATTTAACAATCTGACCATAGACGGAAATGGGGCGACGCTTCTTTTTCACGGAAGGATCTCTCCATTTGTCATGGATGAATCAACGGATATAACGATTAAAAATCTTAAAATTGATTATACCAGACCGTTTTATTCGCAGGGCTTGATAATCGAAAGCGACGAAAAGGGACTTGTCCTTGAAATTGACAAGCTATCTTTTCCGCATAGGGTGAAGGACGGGAATCTGGTTTTTTTCGATGATAACTGGCAAAACGATTTAAGTGATATTTTGCCCCTTATACAAGAGTACGACCCTAAGACTAAGGCTCCCGGATACAATACACCGACACTTCTCGGAAAATTCGGTAAAGGGACTCAGGTCACGGACTCCCAGCCTGCACCGATTTTCGAATTCGATGTTATCTTGTTGGACGAAAACGACCAAAGCAGCAAAATTCGCCTCGAATATATCAAAACGGCTGCGCCGTACGTTTTCAAAAAGGGCAACATTCTAACAATACAGCACGAAAAACGCTATAATAGTGCGTTTTTTATAAAAGATTCCAAGAACATCAAAATTTCAAATGTGCGCATTGTTACAGCCGGATCAATGGGTGTGATCGCACAGACATCCGAAGACATCACGCTCGATGCCTTGGATATTTCATTGGACGAAGAGTCCAAGGGACTGATATCAGTGAATGCAGATGCCACTCATTTTGTTAATTGCAGCGGAACGGTCACAATAGAAAACTGCATCTTAGAGAACATGCTTGATGACGGCACCAATATCCACGGAATTTACACACTGGTCGACAAAATAACCGGAAGCAGGGAAATAATGGTTAGAATTTCACACTTTCAGCAATTCGGACTGAATATATACAAACCAGGAGACACTGTTTCGCTGTTCGAAAAGGCTTCAATGAAAAAACTTGCAGATTTAGAAATCGAATCATCTGCGTTTACCAATGAAGAGGAGAGTGTTATAAGACTGACACTGAAACAGAATTTGCCCCAAAATATAAAGCCCGGAAATCTTGTCGAGAACGCCGGTAGAATGCCGAACGCGATTTTGCGTAACAACCGGACAGGCGGCAATCGTCCGAGAGGATTCCTAATATCCACACCGGGCAAGGTGCTCATCGAAAACAATCTGTTCTGGAACTCGCTCTATGCCATCCATATCACCGGTGATGCGAATTTCTGGTTTGAATCCGGTCCGGTAAAGGACGTTTTAATCCAAAACAATAAATTCATGGATTGCTGCTACATGGCGGGCGATTATGTCATTGCGATAACTCCGGAGTTTGAAATCTCAGAAGGCTCTGAATTTTATTACCATGAGAACATACGAATAACGGGCAATCATTTTGAGACATTCAAAAAGGGTCTGCTTATGGCGTACTCTGTAGACAATCTCGTTTTTAAAGACAATACATATCGTCAGAAGTTCACGTACTTGATAGAAAAAGAAACTGGACAGTTTGATATAAGGCAATGCAGGAATTGCGATACTGAAGAGGCAAGAACTGTATAACCATTTCCTGCTGCTTGAATAAATCAAAACAAGATACCTTCCTATCGCGCTGTTGTTGAAGGTAGCATTTCTGTTCAGAAAGGTGCTGAACTTCTGGAAAAGTCAATATGGAAGTGGAAAGCGCTTGTTTCATTGACGGGGGACGGTAGATGTATATCATATGTAATACATTTTAATGCTAAGAATAGTTGAAAATTGAAATATTTAACCAGAAGTGCAATTAATATTGCTTTTTTGAGATATATAGCATTGAAATTAATCTGAACGTTCAATATACTGTATTGTGATATCAAAATCTACAAGATAGATATTTATTTATGAAATCTAAGAATTCTGTATTTTTAGTAACGAAAGGAGCATAATGCATGACAAATAAGATGGAACTTGTATTATATAAAACTGAAAATGGCGATATCACTATCAATGTTGGAATTGAAAACGACACAGTGTGGTTAAATCAAGGTCAGATGGTTGTTTTGTTTCAGAGGGATCAATCTGTTATTTCACGACATATAAATAATCTCTTCTCAGAAGGTGAAGTGGATATGGAAAGCAATATGCATTTTTTGCATAATGCTAATTCTGACAAGCCAATCGCATATTATAGTCTGGATGTAATTATTTCAGTTGGCTATCGGGTAAAATCCCAACGCGGTGTAGACTTTAGAAAATGGGCCAATTCAGTTCTTAGAGATTATATATTAAAAGGCTATTCTGTAAATAATGACCGAATAAACCAACTGGGCGAAATCATAAGAATCATGAAGCGGACAGAGAATAAATTGGAAACAAATCAAATATTGACGGTTATTGAGAGATTTACACTTGCGTTGGATATGTTGGATGATTATGACCATCAAAAAATCAAAAAGCCTGAAGGGAATGAATCGATTTATTTTATTACTTATGATGAATGCAAAGAAGTCATTAAAAATATGAAATTCAATGCTGCAAGTGAATTGTTCGGAAGCGAAAAGGATGAATCTTTCAAATCCAGCATTAGTAGTATCTATCTGACATTTGATGGAGAAGAGTTATATCCTACTGTTGAAGAGAAAGCTGCACATTTGCTATATTTCATTACAAAAAACCATTCATTCACTGATGGGAATAAGCGCATTGCTGCTGCGCTATTTATATATTTCCTTGATAAGAATCAGATACTATTTATTGATGATAAGAAAATAATGGAGGACTATACTTTAGTTGCGATTACGATTATGATTGCAGAATCAAGACCTGACGAAAAAGAGGTTATGGTGAGATTGGTTATGAATTTTTTATGTGGCAGATAATTTTAACCTCAAAGTAGCAAGATATCTCCCTCCCCTAATCAACATGACTTTTTAGAAGTAATCGATAGAGCGAAACTTGCCAGTAAAAACAGCAGAAACGATATCTTCTACGATTTTGCTAAGATCAACAAAATCGTAGAAGCAGGTGCCACTCAGTTAAAGTGCGGCAAGGCATTAGGTGTTTTTGACAGATATGTAATATTGACATGTAATAAATTAAGAGATATATAGCATTGAAATTAATCTGAACGTTCAATATACTGTATTGAGATATCAAAATCTGCAATATAGATATTAATTTATGAAATCTAAGAATTATGTATTTTTAGTAACGAAAGGATCATAAGATAGAAATAATCGTTGTATATATATCATGAAAATGATATTATAATATCATACTATATCTATTGGAGGTAAAAATTATGATTATAAAACCGTCAAACGGTCTACGGAACGAATATACACAAATTTCTAAGCTTGCAAAAGCTTCCGGCGAGCCGATATACATTACAAACAAGGGCGAAGCAGATATCGTGGTTCTGAGTATGGATGCCTTCGAGGAGCGAGAAAAGATGTTTCGTCACCGTGATTCTATTTATGAATCGGAATTTGCACGACTCAGTGGTGCGCCTACTTATTCAGTAGATGATATTCGCGTTGAATTGGGGATGTTGTATGCAGCCGCAGAAAAGTAAACTTATTTTTCTTGAACCAGCCAAAGAAGACATCATGAACATAGCTGCTTATCATCTCGAAAAAGTGGGAACAATTTCTGCTCGAAAAATTACTGATACTCTCATAGAATCAATTGATCGTCTGTCCAGTTTTTCATTAATTGGGCAAACCCACCCAGATCCTGTCTTAGCCACAAAAGGCTATAGAAAACTGGTTGCCACCGATACTTATGTATGTATTTATAAAGTATTTCAAGACACAGTCTACATTTATCGTATTGTCAATGGCGCTGAAGACTATCCCAAACTGCTGAGATAAACAAAAAATAAGCAAAATGAGGAAAATCACAAAAATAATAAATTCATTGCTATAACAAGTAAACATCTGCAAAAAATAAATTAACGCAGACATTTACTTGAAAGAAGGCAAGGTACGATACTGACATATAACCAATTACATTGTTCGAAACGGATCCTACCGCTGCACCCTAGCGCCGGATCCTTTTATGAGATCCTCAACCTCTTTGAGACTTGCCATGGAGGTATCACCCGGGGTGGTCATTGCAAGTGCTCCGTGTGCCGCTCCGTAATTGACCGCCTTTTGGGGGTCGCCGGTAGCGATAAGACCGTAAATAAGTCCGGAAGCAAAGCTGTCGCCACCACCGACACGGTCAAAAATCTCAAGATTGCTATACAAATTCGAGTTGTAAAGGCTTCCGTCTGCAAAACAAATAGCCGACCAGTCATTTACTGTAGCGGACTTCACTGTCCGAAGTGTAGTCGCAATGACCTTGAAATTCGGATAGGTATTAACAGCTTCAGTTATCATTTTCTTGTAACCATCCAGATTAAGTTCTTTTAGATTCTCATCGTTACCATCAACATCCAGTCCAAGACACGAGGTAAAGTCTTCTTCGTTGCCAATCATGACGTCGATGTATTTTGCAATTTCCTTGTTGACTTCCTGCGCCTTTTCTTTTCCACCTATGCTTTTCCAAAGAGACGGACGGTAATTCAAATCATATGAGACGATAGTGCCATGTTTCTTGGCGGCTTTAACAGCTTCGATTACCATCTCCGGTGTGGTGTCGGAAAGAGCGGCAAATATGCCTCCCGTGTGAAACCAGCGAACCCCCAAAGTGCCAAAGATATGCTCCCAGTCAATGTCGCCTGCCTTTAACTGTGAGGCGGCTGTATTTCCTCGGTCGGACACACCTAAAGCACCGCGTACGCCAAAGCCCCGCTCGGTGAAATTGAGCCCGTTTCTCACGGTTCTTCCGACACCGTCATATGGCACCCATTTGATAAGTGAGGTGTCAACTCCTCCCTGCATGATAAAATCTTCCACTAGATATCCTATGTCATTTTCGGCGAAGGCTGTTACAATAGCGGTATCCATTTTGAAACATTTCTTAAGGCCTCGGCTTACATTGTATTCGCCGCCGCCCTCCCAGACCGAGAATTCCCTTGCATTTCGTATCCTGCCATCGCGAGGGTCAAAGCGAAGCATGACTTCGCCTAAAGAAATACAATCGTATTTGCAATTTTGTTTTGGTTTAATATTTAAATTTATCATAGTTCACCTCTTGCTGCTTTGATATTTTTGATAAACTCCTTTGCAGTTGAAACGATTTTGCCGTAATCTCCACCGATAAGTGAGCCACCTGCTCCTAAGGCAACCGCACCTGCTTTTATCCATTCCGCTGCATTATTTACATCAACGCCGCCCGTTGGCATTATCTGCACAAACGGAAGCGGTCCTTTAATTGCCTTGATGAACTTAGGGCCAAACAATTCTCCTGGGAAAAGTTTCAAAATATCCGCACCTGCCTCCATCGCTTCAACAGCCTCTTTAATTGTCATGATGCCGGGCATGACCGGAATGCGATAGCGATTGCATAGCTTTACAGTTTCTATAGAAAAATATGGACTTACGATATATTCGCTACCGGAAAGAATGGCTATTCTCGCTGTCTCAGGATCCAGGACGGTTCCCGCTCCCAGGATTATTTCGCCGTTTGAATATCTTTTCCTAAGGTCCTCGATAACTTTGTGAGCGAAAGGAACTGTAAAGGTGAGTTCGATTGATGCAACACCGCCTTCGATACAGGCCTCTGTAATTTCTATGGCTCTCTGGGTATTTTCAGCGCGTACAACGGCAACCAAGCCGTTTTCTTTTATTTTGGCAATAACCTGTTCCTTGTTCATTGTAAATCCCTCCCCTATAGTGTTACACACTTCTAAAGATTAGCAATATGTGATTATCTATCGTCTTATTGCAACTTTGAGCTTTTATATAATTAAAACGAGTATATTTCAAATTCTAACATATATCAAATAAAATTAAAGTAGCCAAAATTTCAACACATATATATAGGACTATCAAATTTCGAATTAATTTATATGTAAATGAAAGCAGTTACATATATATTACAATCTAGCAAGGTATAATGTCAAGTATATTTAAGTATGCCACTATGCTGATGTATAAACCGAAAACACTGTATACCGCTAAAATGATGGTGAAAAGAAAGGCAAATATAACTTATTGGCTTTGACATAGAGTATATTGTATGATAAAATTTAAATTGTAACTGCTTACATGAATGAGGAGGATGGTCATAACAATGAATATCTACGATATAGCAAGTCTTTCAGGGGTTTCTACGGCAACTGTCTCCCGCGTTTTAAATAACGGAAGTGTCAGCAAGAAGACAAAAGACAAGGTGTTGAAAGTAATGGCGGATACCACCTTTTCCCCCAACGTCTATGCCAGAGGGCTTAATCTCAATTCCATGAAGCTGATAGGTGTTATCGTATCGGATATTGCTGACTTGTATTTTTCCAAAGCGGTTTCCATTATTGAGAAGGAGCTGAAGGGAAACGGCTATGATATTATTTTATATTGCACCGGCGATGATATCGAAAACACCAATAAGTATATCAAGCTTTTAAAAGGCAAGAAGACGGATGGTATTATTATTATCGGCTCTAAATTCAAGGGTATAGAGAAGAAATTTCATTTGGATAGTTTTGCCCAGGAGACTCCGGTTATTATGATAAACGCAGAATCCTCGTCGAAAAACATATATAGCCTCACTACCGATGACAAGGCTGCCGTATGTGAAACCGTAGAATACCTTGTCCGAAAAGGGCACACGGATTTTCTTTACCTTTATGACGCCGAAACAGCTAGCGGACTGAACAAGCTTGATGGATTTAATAAAGGACTTGGTGATAATAATATCCCCGTGGAGAAGGGCTTGGTTGTCAAATGCCAGAGAGATATCGAAAAGGCGAAGATAGCTGTAATTGACGCATATAGAAATCACCAGTTTTCTGCAATTGTTACCTCGGAGGACGAACTTGCCGTTGGTGCATTAAAGGCTGCTATTTCAATTGGACTTGCCGTACCGGGCAAAATCGCAATTACAGGCTACAATAATTCGATATTGGCACTTAGCTGCACGCCTGAACTGACCAGCGTTGACAATAAAGTTTCCACACTGTGCGAGCTGTCTGTAAAGGTTTTGATGGATGTTATCAACAAGCAGCCTGCTTCGAACAAGATACAGGTGAACTGCGAACTGATAAAGAGAAAGACCACGTAATCACTGTGGCGATATCTGCATGTTAGAAAAATACAACAAAAAAATAAATGAAAAGACTGAAAAACAATTTACATATAAAAAGACAAATGCACAAAACGTATAT
>CAZZCN010000052.1:0-22778 GCA_964652975.1 uncultured Oscillospiraceae bacterium
TCGATATGTTCCCAAGTTATCAGCAGCAGCAGATAAAGGTGCAACTAGCAGGAGTTTTGCAAGGAGTAATATCTCAACAACTTATGCGTACAATGGGCGTAAAGGGAAGAGTAGCAGCGATAGAACTGATGCTGATGACAGACGCTGTAAGGAATGTTATCAGAGAAGGCAAAACACACCAGATTCCTTCCATAATGCAAACCTCTATCTCAAGTGGCATGCTTACAATGGATCATTCACTTGCTCAACTGGTAAAAGAGAAGAAAATAACCATGAACGATGCGATCCTTCATTGTGATGACATCGAGATGCTTAAGCGATATATCAATTAAAAATCAAAAAAAGAGTTATAAAATCTAAATGTGAGTTGTAATAAAATGTGAGTTGCAATAAAAATAATCAAAATAAAAGCGGTAATATTATAAACAAATATTATCGCTTTTTGCTGTTATTTACCTTTAGAAATCTATAATTTCAGGAATTATCAATAACTTATCAATACCTTGTTATCGTCAGTAAATCCTTAGTATACAGAATATCAAATGTAAGGAAGCTCAGCTTTATAACACCGGCTTTGACTATCCCCAGAATCTGGTCATGCGCGTTGGCGATACCTTCCTCGTCCATTGCAGGCCAATAATCATTCGGATAATTTTTGTTAGTCCATGTCTCCAGCAACTGATTGTAAATCTTGGGATCATATGCATATGCGTCATTGAACCATGAAGCGCAGTCAACCACTATATAGTTTCCGAAATTTATTGCGAAGAAACCATTCTGAAAGGGCTGCAGGCCTTTTATTTTACCTGCTATAGAACTGTATAACTGCACTTTTTGGGTGTTTTTGTTAGTTAATTCCTCAAGCATTGAAGTGAATCGTTTCTGACGGATTAATTGGAGCATGCTCTGTGAAAGACCAAACGACTCATCATCACTTTCGTTCGAGAGACGATTAGAGATTGCTTCACTGATCAATGGTGACATTTCATCAAATTCGACCTTAGCTGCATAATTCTTCATTGCCGGCTTCAAAAATTCCGCCTTGGATACGGTAATAAGCCCGGCAAACACTTCCTCATAGCTTATTAACTCTTCCTTTTCACAAAGGGTAATATATGCTAGGTGCAATCGCTGAATAAAAGGCGTGTTAGTTATTAAATCATATCGTTCGCAAAATTTATCGACGGTGGTCTTTTCTTTGCGAATTGTATTGCAAGCACGCAGAAACATATCATCCCAGGGGAGTCCGAACTTGCCCACAAAAGTTTTCTCATATTCTTTTTTCTTATTTTGACTCATCCATTCACAAGCTGAAACGAAGAGTGCTATAGGACGCTTGTTATCTGCATGTATCTGGCAGTATGCCCATCCAATATAAAAAATATTTGCTGTGACTCTTGTAGGGAATATCTTCTTTAGGCTCGCATACTCTTCCTTGGTACAGACCGTGGAAATCTGGTAGATATAATTAAAATCTGACAAAGTAAGAGCGGAAAGTGGACTGCCTTCATTTCTCAACTCTTCCAGTCTTTCTACAGCAACAGAATCATTCATCAGGGCGTAGTCAATTGGAAAAGGAAATCTGCTTTTAAGTTCATCCCTTATATTTATCAGTGATTGAGGTTTAAAATCTTGCACTTTAGTTTTGTCCTTATACTTTCGTTAGAATTCTATTAGCTGCTGTTTGTTGTTCGTTGGTTTGTTGTGTCGTGTTTTAGTTATAGGCCTTATACTTTCGATAGAATTCCAGCTCTATTTAGAAATTTTCGGAAGTGCGTCGGCAGCTTCCTGAATGTTAACAGTAACTGTAACAAGACGTTTGACAATCTCTGCAAGTGCCTCATCAATTTGAATGAGCGCGGCAGATACTGACTTATCCATACCGGATTCAAACATCGTTGAAGACTCTTGCGTCTCGCTTTTAAAAGATGCAACATTATTATTGAGCTGCTGAGTTATAGTCTGTAAACCATTGATATGTTCCTCAAGGGTTGAATTAAATTTATTGATACTCTGACCAAAGCTCTTGGAATAATTCTCGGCACTGGAGGTGATCTTCTGATATTCAGCATTGACCGCCTCGGACATAGCCTGTGCGACACCACTTAACTTCGAATCAAGATTACTTCCCAGCTCACTGTAGCTGTTAGTAATACCTGCAGAAAATTGGGTAGCTGAATCGCTTATATTGCCAGCGATTTCTTTCAGTACAACTACGGTGCCTTCTATAATATCGGTTGTAGATTGAAGATTCGCACCAAATTCCACAAGAACTGACTTCGCTGCCTGCTCGGTATTTAGCTGCATTGAACTGACAGCGTTATTAAGAAGGTCAGCAGTGATTTTATTCTGTGATGCTAGTGTCTCCGCAGTAGTGCCTGCAATTTTCTGAACTTGTGCAGTTGTCTCAATTAACTCCTTGAAAAAATAGCTGTTCTCGCTTGCGTCCTTCTTGGCTTGGGCAATCGAATGTGCCAATTCGCCCAATATACCTGTAAGATTAAGAACCGTTCCTCCAAGAGTGCTCGCTGCCTTAGACACATGGTCGGAAACTTCCTTGGTCTGTGAATATATATTGATGTTCTGAGCGGAAAGCTCCTTTACTGTCTGGGTAACATTAGCAAACTCGCCTGAAAAAAGACGAGTGGTCTCGTTTAGTGATGACAGAATTTCATTTTCTTTGAGGATCAGATCCTTGACCTTGTCTGACAAAGAGTGCGCCATAATACCGGCTAACTCTGCCATGCCGCTCTCCTGACGTCTTATAACCTCTTCTGAAAGCTGTGTAATCTTCAATGAAGCATCGTTGACTGCGGGAAAAAGTTCCCTGGCGACCAACTCTGAATAATAGTCATTAACCCTCTCTGTCAAAACAGTATCGGTATATTCTGTAAGCTTGCCAACAAGAATTTCGACTGCCTGCGAAAAGACCTGCTCCTGTGTCTTCGCAATATCGGCCTTTAGATCCTCCCTCATAGCTTTATTAAGCTTCATCTGAGAGTTAACAAAAATAAATACTGTTGCAATACAACCTATAAAAATTACCGCAATCAATATTATGGAAATATCTCCGGGCAATGCTGCCGCCAGTAAACTAATCACTAAAATCCCTCCAAAAAACAAATAATTAAGAAAGTAAAACTGATTATATAACAGGACAGATATTTATATTGTAACTATTGTATCAAATCCATTATATAACTTCCTAACCTGGTTGTAATTATACATCAATAAAAGATAATGTTCAATTGAAATACTTCACAGTCTAAATATTGTAAAACGATGGTAATAATAAAAGGACTGGTGGTTAACATGATTACAACAATATTATGATAGTATTACATTTGTTCATAACCCCTTGATTATCATTTCTAATGTAGTATCATGAGTTAAAAGCATAAGCAAGCCATATATGAAATGATGAAGAACTCATTTAAAACAGTGTTTACAGCTTAAAATGTAGTGATAAACGCATAAAAAACAGAGAAGAAATTGTGAATATGTACCAAATATGTCATTTTATGCGTATTATTTGTAAAAAGTATATTGACAAACAAATACTGTGGTGATAAACTTTAGCTCAAGTAGGGGAAATGCTCTACTAATAGCAAACCTATCGAAAGTTAGGGGCGCAAAGCTAAAGGGCCTAAAGACCACAAGTCCATGGTAGCCAGTTGCCGTTACATAACGTATTATGTTATATAGTATAACGTTTTGTATAAGTAACTGATTATCGAAGTATCGAGACCAGTTACTTTTTTATTTTGCAATTTGGAGGCAGACGCCTCTAAATATATTAAAAGGAGGAAACAAAAATGTTCAACAAAATCAGAAACAGGAAATCCAACAAAAAAGGCTTCACACTCATCGAACTTATCATCGTCATCGCAATCCTCGGCATCCTTGCAGCCATCTTAGTTCCTAGCATGCTCAACATCGTGTCGAACTCCAAAGCAGCAGTGGCGAAAGCCAATTGCCGTACTGTTTATTCAGCCGCGCAGTCAACCTATGTTTCTCTATCTGTTAATGGTACCGCACCAGGTGCTGCAACTTATACTCAGGCATCTGATCCATTTGGCGTGGCAATAGTTGCTAATCTGGGTACTGGTTTCGGAGATTTTTCAGCTACTGTTGCTGGTGGTATGGTCTCTACAATTACTTATGGTGGATATACTTACAGCTCGGCAGGTGTCTTTGCTGCTGTTGTAGCTCCCTAATAATCTAATGATAGTTTGAAGCTTAAACAAAAAACCTCTGGCATTAATTTACCAGAGGTTTTTTCGTTAGAAGATGTACTATGTTGTGCAATATTATCTTTACAAGGAAAGACGGTTATAGCTTATCATTTCAGTATAAGGATAAAAAGTAATATGTTCTTGGTTTGACATACATACATACATATATATATACATACATACATATATTATATTTTCAAATATACAACAAATTAACATTTAAACTAGATCCAATACAAAGTTCAAGAATTATTTCTACAATATGATTTATAATATATCTAATAACAATAGAAAGGTGGAAAGGTAAATGTGTTCTTTTTTTAAAAAAATTAGCTGTTATTTATTCATTATTTGTATTTCATTAACCGGGTTGCAGATTTATACTTTTGCCGATGAGAATGATGATGATTTTATTTATTACATAATTGATGATGCGATAGCTATAGTGGGGTACCTTGGTCAAGGTGGCGACATCGTTATTCCTGATACGATAGAAGGTTATCCAGTTAAAACTATTTTAGAGGCAGCATTTAATTCGAATTATGATTTACTCAGCGTTTCAATCCCTTACGGCGTAATAAGCATAGGTAATGACGCATTTGCAAATTGTGGTAGACTTTATAGCGTAAGCATTCCAGAGAGTATAGTTAATATTGGAGAAGGAGCGTTTGATTCTTGCTTGGAATTGTCAAATATAGCTATTCCGAGCGGACTAACAGTTTTGCGTAAAGGGCTTTTTAAACTTTGCAGCAGTCTTGAAACAATTACAATACCAAAAAATATCACAATTATCGAGGAAAGCGTGTTTTCTTACTGCACTGCATTAACAAGCGTAACAATTCCAGCATCGATTACTATCATAGGAGATTCAGTATTTGAGGGTTGTACAAATCTTGGTAGCGCTACCTTTTTAGGGAATGCACCTGCTTTTGGCAACAAAGTATTTACTCAATGTTCTACAAGCTTCAAAATATATTACTCATCTACCGTACAAGGGTTTACAACACCTACATGGAATGGATACCCTACAGAAATAATTAACACTTCATTAACATCATCAATATTAGACATCAACTCGGGAAACTCAATCGTTAGTAATATTGCACCTGGATCCAGTGTGTTATCTCTTAAAAATAAAATCAACGAAACTGTTAAAGTATATAAAGGCATAACAGAACAGATAGAGTCATCCGCAGTGTCTACTGGAATGACAGTAAAATATATGTTGGGGCAAAATGTTATAAGGGAGTATTCAACAGTTATATACGGAGATATTGACGGAGATGCGGACATAGATATAGTTGATTTTTCAGCAGTCAAATCACATCTGTTAAAGCAATATTCACTAATAGGTATTTATAAGGAAGCTGCCAGAGTCAACAAGCAAACAAGCATTTCCATAAGAGATTTAATGGATCTGAAAAAACATATACTTACTATAAAAACGATAAGTCAGGGTTAGTCTAACAGTTACTATTATAAAATAAATTCCAGATTAACAATCATCTTGCATCAGTGAATACATATAGCATAAAATTACAAATACCCCCCATCCGATTAAGACACTTACAGAAACGGACGGGGGGTATTTGTGTTTTGCTGCTTATAATGTTATTTGAATTTGAATAGTTGCTGTAATGTTAGACCCATCATTACTTCTGGCAGAAACAATAACAGAACCAGTTTTATTTTTTGAAGTCAAAACGCCTGTAGTACTGTTAATTGTTGCATTGGTGCCTCCGTTATTTGTTATACTCCATGTAACAGTTTTATTTGAAGCATTTGATGGTGTAATCGCAGCAATAATTGTCAGGTTAGAACTTTTTTTCATAGTAAGGAGTCCAGTACTCGTTGAAAGTGTAATTGCTGTGACTTTTACAAGCTGATTACTGATAATTATTGTTTCACTGTCCGTAACTCCTGAACCATCCATTGCTGTGGCTGTTACGATAACAGAACCGTTAGCCAAAGGATTTAGCAATCCCGCCTGAGTAATTGTCGCTAATGACACGTTATTTACTGACCAAGAGACTCCTTTGTTGGCAGCATAGTCCGGCAAAACAGTCGCTGTCATCTGCATTGTCTGTGCATTTACCGATATTGTATTGCTGCTCGTAATTGTAATTGATGTAACTTTTACAGGTGCCGGGGTTGGAGATGGTGTCGCTGTAGCAGCAGGTGTAGGAGTTGGTGTGGGCGAAGGAGTAGGTGTGGGGGACAATGTAGGGCCGGCACTTGGTACAGAAGTCGGGGCAGGTGTAGTTGTGGGACCAGGTGTAGGCTGATTGGGCACTATATATGATACACAACTACCACTTGCTGCTCCGGTGATGCTCTTCCCCATGAGATTATTGACAAATAGCTTTGAGCTTATAGTAAAAACAGCCGATCCATTAACAGTCAAAGTTAAATCTATCTTTAGAACCTTTGAGCTGCTCAAGGGTGAAAAAACTATGACATATGAATACTTACTATAACCACTGGCAGGGGATATATATACAATACCTGAACTTGAAGTTTTGGAAACTATTTTGTTGCTCTCCACGGTAATATACTTCTTGCCTGATGCTAAAGACCCCGGAACAGAAGATTCAATATTGATAAGATTTGCGTTGCGCAGTTCTGCTTCTAATTTCTGAAGGGTCATTCTTGATATTATCTGTGCTTCAGCAAGATTGTGAGAATTATCCGTAAACTCCAATATTTGTGGTACGAGCGGACTGAGTGCAACAGAAATAATACCGACAATTGCAATTGTTGCAACAACCTCAATCAGTGTAAATCCTTTCTTTTTATTAGTCATACGGTTACCTCCCTGTGAGTTAGTCAGCAATGAAATAATAGTATGTGTTTTCGTTGTTTATATCATTACTAGAAACTAGTTTACCACCGGTCGTGATATCGGCCCCATTAAATGATACAACAAAATTTTGGGCTTGCTGACTGACAATTGAAATATCGCCAGAAGAAAAAGGAGCGGGAGTGGAGATCGGATCTGCCATTTTATTCTCTATTCCTGCTGCTGCATTTTCACCATTTCTCTTCATTATTGCATTATTACCAATAATTCTGTTCGATGTAACAAAGACAGTTATAATCAATAATGATACCATCGAAAGAAGAGCAATACTAACGACAATTTCAACCAATGTCATAGCACTTCTAGACTTAATCAATTTAATATTATACATATATATTAACCCCAGCCTTCTAATGTCCATCCACTTGCGCTGACTGCTCCGCCTGAGCCGAATATATCAAGAGGAGTACCAATCACATCCGGTGGGCTATACTTAAAAGAAACATCATTTGTAATTGATATCTCCTTTACTATGCAACAACCAACAAATTTATAACTTAGTGAGTTTAGTACAATATAGTCTGAACCACTAGCACTGACTGAACCTTTCGGGAGATAAACTACGGCATTCAACCCTGATGAAGAAGTCAATTCTATTGATTGTGTACCTTCTCCAATAATATATAATTTCGGGTTGCTTCCTCGAGGGTTCATACCTAGATAACCATTTGCACCGATCTCAATCTCTGATGTCCCTTTTAGGTAGATAAAAACATTGTGATCGCCATCCACCTCTATACTTCGTCCGGAAAAATCCAGATTAGTATTGTTTAATAATAGAAATATATCTTTCGTAGTTGCATCAATTGTTATAACACTGCCATAAGAAAAGGAATTAAATTGAGTTACCACGGAAGATGTGATTGTTCCGCTATCAGATATTGTCTTAGTAATCGTATTAACCACTACAGGATTATAAAGCTGTGCATTTTCTGCAATGGTAGGTGTATAAATAATTGGTAGTGCTTGCGGCATATATTGAGAAAAATCCAGAGCTGTAATACCAGTGTTTTTCGTGGCTCCAAGCGGGACAAAAGAGCTTATAGTACCCCACGCTACTGAAACTGTCCCGCCATATGTCAGAGTACCATTAATTCTAGCTCCTCCTGCAAAGCTGGCGTTTGTTTTGATTATTGCGTTTTGCTGAATCAACCCGTTTGGCATATTCAATGAACCGTCGGCATAAGCATTACCATTAACAGTACCGGCTCCTGAAAATATTAAATCACCTTTAGTTGACACATTTCCATCAATTGTAGCACCTGCATCTATTCTTAATGTTCCAAAACTGATAATATCCTTGGTTGTATTCGTACCACCGGAAAAAGTTGTGGTGCCGGTAACTCCAAGCTCTCCGCTGATTTGACTTCCACGCGAGAAGTTCATGCTTCCGTTTACAAATACTCCACCTCTGGAATCGCCAGTGGCTCCGATATCATATACATTGCACTGACCAAAGCCTTCTATTGCATTACCGTCGACATAAATAGATTTATCGGTTGGGATAATTCCGGGTAAAGACTTTACTATATATGCTTTTACCGTTGCTCGCTCATTGTTATATGCTGCATTGGCGGTGATAGTGAATTTTTGAGAATCTCTAGTAACAGCAACAGAATATGTCCCTAATCCAGAAACTGTTTTCTCAATTGGTGTAATATTTACAATACTATTCATTTTTGCAGAGTCCGAGCCATACTGGACTATATAATCCGCTACAGCATTTGCTGCTGATTTAGCAGTAAAATATGCCTGCTGGGAATCATGCTGCCACTTTGTACTTCTGGACGAGATAATCGTTGATGAAACCAACGCCATTGAGAAAAATGTAATAACAAGCAATATGGCTAACACCCATACCAAGGCATAGCCTTTTTTACTATTTAATTTTCTAAACACATAAAACACCTCCTTAAAAATCCTTTCTAAATGAATTATTTGGCAAGTGTGTCCTTCAAAAGTGGGTCAACTGATGTGAATTTCTTTACCCCATAACATTCCGCTGAAACAGTAACAGTAGTAATTCCTTCATTATCAACAGAAATATTGATTGAAGAAATCCTTGCTAGTCTTTTGCTAGTTTTAATTGCATCAATCAGTACGTTAGTCTGGGCTAGATTACCTTTGAATTGTATGGAAACGGTGCTCATTTCCATAATATCTATTGCTTTTTCTTCAACATTGGCAGTAGCTTCTTTGCTTTCTGGGTTAGCAGGAATGGCTGTCGGCTGAGGCAACTTGTTATTAATGCTGTAAATTGCATCTGAAGCTTCTTTGGCAGGGTATCCCAACTGTAAAAGTCCGCTTGGGGGATTTAAAACCTGGGAAGGCTTTGGCGTTGTTATAATAAATGATGTATATATAACATTTGAACGCGTTATTATATCATTAAAAAAAAGCTGGATTTTATCACTTTTAAGTTCCGGAAAAAATGGAGCTTCAGTGATTGTAATTTTCTTTTCGAGATCGGAATTCTCCTTGTCAATGCCTTTCGCACGCAATACATTCAAATCTGCTTTTGCCTTGTCATCGAGAGCAGTCTGGTATTCGGTATTCTTTAGTGACAGGTCTTTCTGTGCAGGTTCTATAAGTAGCTTGAATCCTCCTAAAAGAATTACTATCGCTGCCAAAATAATGATCAGTACTTTTTCTCTTGTATTCATTTTCATTTGGCAGTTACCTCCTTAAATTCACATCTCAAAGTAAAAATAAATTTTGTTGCATTATTCGCATTTGGGGTAGTTGATGTGTTTTCACCGTCAATGGACACACCGTCATAAGAAATTGTGCTGAATATGTTTTGCTTGTTTAATGCCTGCGCAAATATTGCAGGAGACATTCTGTTCGAAGAAACATAAGTAAGGTCCATAGACTGGGGATTAATCACAATTGTTCTTGCTGTCGTATTTGCCGGTGTAGCGGCAAGTATTTTGTTAATAAGGACACTGTCCATTATTCTTGATGAATCGAAGTTCTTCTTTGCTAGTGTAATTGCATCGTTATATTCCTTCAACAGCTGATTCTTTTTTAGCTGTACAGCTAGTTTTGCATTTGCTTCCATAACCTGGGGTGAATTTATCTGTGCATTCAAATCATCTATTTTTGATTGCGTGGTGTTTTTTATAAATATTATAGCACTATAAACGCCAACAACAATCATGACAAAAACAAGAACAGTAGCCAAAATAGCTTTAAGCCCACTGTCGGCGGGCTTGGATGGACCACTTTTATAAACTTCAAATAAATTAAAATCTTTACCTTTCATATTCACCTCACAGCCTTATCAGGGCGCCGGCAGCACTGCAGATCTTGGATAAACTGCAATTTGCCGGAATATTTACACTGCCAACGCTCTCTAGCACTTCAACCGGTATCTTAAGCGAGTTGGCAAGTGCAGGTGCCATGCCTTTAAGAGACGATGCCCCGCCGCAGATATATATCTGGAAAACAGTCTTTGATGTGGAGTTTAACAATATATACTGGGTGTATCTCTGGATCTCCTCTGAAACTCGATAAACAAAATACTTGCAAGTGTCCGTTACTACCTTGTTCTCATATTCGAAATCAGGGGAGACATCCATCTGTGATAAATACTCAGAAGTAATATCAATACGATTTATAGCACCTATTTCTCGAATGAATTCTTGAAAAGGAGAGATCTCTGTCCGATTGAAACGGTAAGTTCCGTTTGTAAATCCGTGCATTGAGATGTGGGAATAACCTATATCGACAATAATTATATTGCCCTCATTATGATCCTTGCCATTAATAGAGGAATCAGACATTAGCTTATAGATACAATTAGCGCTTGTATCAAGTGAATATGGTTTCAGTTTAAGATCCCTTATCAAATTGAAGTAATTTTCGACCATCTCCTTTGATACTGCATACGCCGTTACCATGAGCATGTTATCTGTCGTTGTACTTGTAATTACAAAGTCGATTACATACTCCATATCGGTTCCGACTATTCGGAGCATTTCGTTGTTTACAAGAAGTCTTAATTTAGGAATCTTAATGTTTGGCAATTTAAATTCTCTGGCTACTATGTCAGTACTGTTAATCGTTACAATAGCATTCTTGGATTTCATATTCTTGGTCTTGATAATCTCGTTGATCAAAAATCCAAGCGCTGAACGATCTTTGATATCACCGTTAACTACAACCTCGCTCGTATACTCGATTTCGTTGTAATCAGTAATGTCAACAATGCCTTTGTTATAAGTTCCTTCTACAACACATACCTTTTTACTGCCTACGTCTATTGAAAGCATAAAATTTATCCTTCCCCTCTCATATATTATCCTACATTCTGCATCATGCCGAACATCGGCAATGCGATTGAAACAACAACAAATCCTATAACAAGAGCCATTACAACTATCATAAGAGGCTCCATCAATCCCACCATCTTGACGGTTGCCGCATCGGCTTCCTCATCGTAAAATGCAGCTGTTTTTGACAGCACATCGTCAAGTGTACCTGATTCTTCTCCGATTGAAATCATGGAAACCAGCATTGCTGGAAAAACATTCGCTCTCTTAATTGCTACAGAAAGGGAGGTTCCCCTGCGGATTTCTTCACGTATATCATAAAGAACTTTCTCGAAATATTTATTACCAAGAACTTTTGCAGCAACTTCAATCGATTTAAGCATCGGTATACCACTCTGCATCAAAGTAGACAAGGTTCTGGCAAATCGTGCGCTTATAACGGTAACGTTGAGTTTGCCTATAATAGCCATTCTCGTCTTAAACGTATCAAACTTCATTCTCCCGCCATTGCTTTTAAGGAAATTCATCCATCCAATAGAAACGATGCAAACAACAATTATATATACATACCAATAGCTGAGTAGCGAATTGCTAAGACCCATGAGCATACGTGTAGGCAGAGGCAATGTAGTCCCCGCTGCTTCAAACATCTGTGCAAAAACCGGCAAGACGGCGACCATCAAAATAATTACAACAACTACTGTCAATATTCCTAATATGATAGGGTACATCATTGCGCTCTTTACTTTATTACCTGTCTTTAAAGTTTTTTCAAAGTTGGCCGCTGCTCTTTCCATTACTCCGTCGAGTGTTCCGCTTGATTCACCGGCTTCAACCATATTGATAAGAAACTCGGGGAATGCGGGACTTTGACTCTTAAGTGATGCTGAAAATGACTGTCCTCTTTGCACACTTTCGTATACTTTCTTTAGGATTAGCTTCTGTGCTGGATTATCACATTGTGAATACAAAATATCCAGACACTTTATAACTCCTATTCCTGACGAAAGCATAGCAGAAAATTGTCTGCAAAAAATTGCAAGGTCCTTAGTCTTGTATTTAAGCTTACCGCCGATGTTAAGCGAGCGTGATGCTATTGATGCCGGGGTCAATTCAAGGCAGAACAACCCGCGCTGTGCAAAAATCTTGCGGCATACATCTTCGCTTGCAGCTTCAATCACCCCGCTTACAGGAAGGCCCTTGCTGTCGATTACCGAATATCTGAATTCCAAGTATTTCACCTCTTTTAATTCAATTTGAGATTACCATCTCAGTAGAGTATTAATCATTACATATAGCATGCTACATGTGTATATACAATATATACTATATTTATCCACTATAAATTTCGGCTGTTTATCATTATTGTTACATTTGTGTCATATAATTAATGTTGTCATAAAAAAAGCAACAGATCCATATCAGTCGCTTTACAAAACGTAATTAAAATATAACATCATACGTTATGTAACGGCAACTGGCTGCCATCGACGTCAAGTCATTAGGCCCTATAGCTTTGCGCCTCAATCTTTCGATTGGTTTGCGATTGAATTTTGCCAACTCTTTAATGAGTTATCTCGTTAATTTGTAGTTTAGCACCGGAATAATGCTTTGTCAACAGAAATGGCCAATTTCCCTATAATACCGATACATGTCGGGTTAACTAAGGATTCTCTTAGCTTGGGCAAAAGAATTTACAATTTTTGGCAGAGTGATTCTTTTTCTTGTTTACGATATATTTACTTGTGTATTACATTTGTAAAGCGCGTTTTTGATAAATGCGCTTTTAATCTGTTTTGGCATAAATTTCCGTACAATTTATTTTCGGTTATAGGATTTATTTCAGGCTTGACAAAGGACTTGCCAAAATGTATAATTCGGGTATTAATAAAGTAAATCCGGTGATCAAAACGAGTATCCTGTGTGACTGTTGTCACAGCGAATCGGCGGTGGTGTGAGGTCCGATACATACGGCGCAGGAGAATGGATTTGTTAGGAGCAAAGTGAACCATACGATTTTCATTCGTATCAAGTACCTTTAGACGGTTATCTCTCCGTTATGTGAGTGCGATATATGACTTTTTAAGTCCCGTATCGATAAAGATGGAATCTGCCAGTTATGCAGAATCCGAAGATGGGTGGCACCGCGAGCCATATCGCCCCGTTATTGTATTAAATGAGGGGAGATGTGGTTTTTTTATGTGTAAAAATATCTATCAGAATGAATCATTGATTTGTAAACCAGATGACGTATTTGTCGCAAATTGCGAAAAACCGCCTCGAAAGGCCTGTGACCGATGGCAAAGGAGTTTACAGAGCAATAATATTTACAGCTTTTAGTTTTTGTATTAGCCAATGAACTACATGGCTAGCTAAACGAACCAGGTTGACATCAATGTTACTGATTGAGTAACATAACAGGAACAAACGTCTAACCAACCAAACAGCAAACCAGTAGACCACAAACCAACAAACAACTAATTAGCAAACCAGTAGACCAACAAAACAACTAACCAACATGGTAAATGATAAGCAAACTAAAAATAAAAATTGGAGGAAAAGAAAATGAGTAAACATGATTTGAAGAAAATAATTCTACCTGAAAGCGAAATTCCAAAGCAATGGTACAACATCCAGGCGGATCTGCCTACGCCTCTTGATCCATATTACAGTGGACAGACAATGAAACCCGCAGTTCCAGAGGATATGCTTGCGATTTTCCCGATGGCTCTAATACAACAGGAATTTTGCCAGGACAGATATGTTGACATCCCTGCACCAGTACGCGAGATGTACAAGCAGTACCGTCCGACCCCTCTTTACAGGGCGACAGAATTGGAGAAGGCTCTCGGAACTCCAGCTCGAATCTACTATAAATACGAAGGCGGAAATGCTACCGGAAGCCACAAATTAAATACCGCAATCGCTCAGGCTTACTATAACAAGGAAGCCGGCATTAAGAAAATCGCCACAGAGACTGGCGCTGGACAGTGGGGCTCGGCTCTTTCAATGGCATGTCAGCACTTCGGAATGGACCTGGAAGTTTTCATGGTAAAATGTAGTTTTGACCAGAAGCCCTTCCGTAGGATTTTCATGGAGACATTCGGTGCGACTGTACATTCAAGTCCGACAGACCTGACACAGACCGGCAAGAAAATGATGGAGCTATATCCCAACACAGGCGGAAGTCTTGGAATCGCAATAAGTGAGGCAGTTGAAGTTGCTGCGACGCATTCCGACACCAATTACAGCCTCGGAAGCGTTTTGAATCACGTATGCATGCACCAGACGGTTATAGGACTTGAAGTTATGAAACAGCTTGAGATCGCCGATGAAAAGCCTGATGTAATCATTGGGTGTATCGGTGGAGGATCTAATTATGCAGGTATAGCATTTCCATTCATGATGGACAAGCTTCACGGCAAGTCAAATACAAGATTCATAGGTGTCGAGCCTACAGCATGCCCTACTTTGACCAGAGGAAAATATGCTTTTGATTACGGCGATACTGCCGGAGTCGCCCCTATAGTAAAAATGTACACTCTTGGCGCAGGCTACATGCCACAGAGCATACACGCCGGCGGCCTTAGATACCACGGCATGTCAGGCATCGTAAGCAAACTTTACAATGAAGGATTCATGGAAGCGAAAGCTTATAGCCAGGAAGATGTTTTTGCTGCTGCAATACAATTTGCCAGAACCGAGGGCATAGTACCCGCACCTGAGTCTGCACATGCAATTCGCGCCGCTATTGATGAGGCTTTGGCTGCAAAGGAAAGCGGAGAAGAGAAAGTAATAGTATTCAACCTTTCAGGCAACGGATATTTTGACATGTACGCATACGATATGTATCTGCGTGGTGAGATGAAGGATTCGACTGTCAGTGATGCGGAGATTGAGAAGAGTCTCAGTCAACTGCCAATCATAGAATAGCAGGTTGTGTTATTTTCCATGAGGCAAAACAAAGTTTTGCCTCATGACTTGACTGTCGAAATTTTCTTGGCAACCTGATTTTTGAACGATTAGAATCTAGTAATTATCAACAAAGAGTCAGATGATTTTTGCAATTGTCTGACTCTTTTGCATTATCAAGTGTCGTTTGCATAGTTTTAACACATCCTGCACGCTTTTTACTTTTTATGGGTAAAAACTTATGCTATACTATAACAAAGATTTGGTAATTGATAAGTTGCTAAATAGAAATTTTTTGAAAGAATAATTAAATGTGGCATTTTGGCTTTTATACTAATTTGTGGTGTCAAATTGGATCGCGAAACCAGACAAGTAAAAGCAATAACAGCATAAGGATGGTCTTAGATATGATTTTAATAAAAAATGCAAATATATTGACAATGGATGACAGGAAAACCTATCCGGACGGATTTATCATCATGGACTCGGACAAAATAAGCGACTTTAATGCAACCGAATCAGCTGCAAAAGAAGTCTCGGTAGCAAATTCGGACGATTCAGGTAAAGCTGCTACGGTAAGCGGCAATAATGCACCATCGAGCGAAACCTATCCCTTAAAAGGCAAAATACTGGCATTAGGTGAAGGCGACCCGGCCGAGGTTCTCGTGGAGATTTGTAATCAGCGAAGCATTGCTATTGATGATGTGATAATAATCGATGCATGCGGGAATTTTCTGATGCCTGGCATGATTGACGCTCATTGCCACATAGGACTTTGGGAGGACGGACAGCGTGATGACGACGGAGACGGGAACGAGGAAAGCGACCCATGCACACCTCAGATGCGTGCCATTGATGCAATCAATCCTTTTGACCCATGCTTCAAAGAGGCTGTTGAGGGTGGAATTACTTCAGTTATGACAGGACCGGGGAGCGCCAATGTTATCGGCGGGCAATTTGCTTTTATCAAAACATACGGCACAAGCATTGACCGCATGGCAATCAATCCAATGGCTGCCATGAAGGTCGCCCTTGGTGAAAATCCAAAGTCGGTATACGGCAAAAGGAACAGCGCTCCCGTAACCAGAATGGGCAACGCAGCTGTTCTCCGAGATGCACTTTACAAGGCTGCGCAATATATGAAACTGAAGCAAACGGCACTTGACGACAAGACGAAAGACGAGCCGGAATTTGATATAAAGCACGAGTCACTGATAAAAGTACTGACAGGTGAGCTTCCTCTTAAAATACATGCACATCGCGCGGATGATCTTTTGACCGCCATCAGAATATGCAAGGAGTTTTCACTTAAGTACACTTTGGACCATTGCACAGAAGGATATAAGATTGCAGACTATCTTTTTGAAGAATATAAGGCGGGCAGCCTGAAGGGCGTAATAACCGGTCCGTTGCTGTGTGACCGCAGCAAGCCTGAACTTGCAAATTCCTCGATTACGAACCCCGGAGTTCTTGCGCAAAAAGGCATCTGCACTGCAATAATGACCGATCATCCTGTAATACCGATTCAGTACCTCCCCATTAGCGTTGCAGTTGCAGCTAAATCCGGAATGGATGAGGTTTCGGCGCTTGAAAGCATTACAATCAATGCTGCCAAATTATGTCACTCCGAAGAACGCGTAGGCAGCATCAAAGTCGGCAAAGACGCTGACATGATTATTCTTAGCGGTCATCCGTTCGATTACAATACAAAAATTCTAAAGACAATTATAAATGGCAGGGTGGTTTTTGATGCAGTCTGAAAAGTCTATTGCGAAAGAATTTTGTAAAGATGATTTGTCTACCCCGCCATCTTTTAACGAGACATCAAATGGTGCAGAAGCTTCCAGCATATCAAGTACAGGCGATTCTTCTACCATGTCAGAATTCTCAAATTTCGGACTTATAAATAAAAGCGCCAGAATCATAGAGGTAGTGAGTGACAGCGTAGAGAAAACGGTTGTAATAGCGAGTGCGCTAGGTTCGGCTTTACATGCAAACGACATAGTCTGTCTTGATGGCGACCTGGGTGCCGGAAAGACTGCTTTTACCCGCGGAATTGCCATTGCATTAGGTATAAAAGACATAATTCCCAGTCCAACTTTCACTATATTGATTGAACACCAGGCAGGACGGATTCCACTGTATCATTTTGATGCCTACAGACTGGGTGACGAAGATGAATTTATGAATCTGGGATTTGATGAGTACTTTTCATGTGGCGGCGTTTGCGTTGTGGAATGGGCCGAAAGGATAAAAGGGGTTTTCCCTGAAACGGCCATTCAAATATTTTTGATACGAAAAGATTTTGCCGAAAGTGACATCAGACGTATTTCATTTTGTTTTCCCAAAGAGGATAAGAGGTATGATGTTTTCAAACAACGAATCGAGGCTTTGATATGATAATTCTAGCAAGTGACACATCCACAAAAAGCTTATCTGTCGCTGTTTGCGACGGTGAAAAGATATTGTCGTCGGCTACCAGGCAGACCGGAATGACACATTCACAGACACATATGCCCCTGATTTGCGAGATGCTTGCAAAAGCTGGACTTGATTTTGTCGATGTGGATGGTTATGCATGTACCAACGGGCCGGGATCATATACGGGGATTCGAATCGGAGTGGCGTCGACCAAGGCGATGGCATACGCATCGGGTAAAGGTGCTGTAGGGGTTTCCACCATCGAAACACTCGCTCAGCCATTCAAGGCTGATACCAGACTGGTGTGTCCGCTTATTGATGCAAGGAACCGAAGAGCTTTTTCTGCTGTTTTCCTTGGTGATCAGCGTATTCTTGACGAAGGAAATTATTCGTTTGACGAAATTCTGGAATTTATTGATGGATTCACCAAGACAATGGCAAGTGAAAGTGCAAGTGTAAAAGAAAATGCAGACACGAATGCCGATACAAGAGCGGGCGAAAGCGCAGACATAAGAAAAAATGCGAGTTCGAAAGTGGACAAAAACGAAATAGTGGTAGCAACTCTAAAAACGGACGCAGATACAGAGTTTGAATTGATTTTTTGTGGTGACGCCGCTGGTCTTTATAGAAATGACGAAATAACTTTGAACACTCTTAATTCGCTCAAAAAGAGCGGACTGTTGAGCAAATATGATTTTTATCAGACGGATCCGGATGCTGTAGACGTCGCAAAAATTGCGAGAAAAAGAATACTGAAGTTCATGAATTCTGAGATTGAACGTTTAGAAACCAGTGAAATCCTTATTAAAAGGGAATTTAATCCGATGCTTTTAAACGCGGTGTATCTGTCCGCTTCGAACGCTGAGCGTATGATGGTAAAAAAAGGAAGGGATATGGCTTGTGAACAGGAAGAAAATTGAACCAGCACATGAAATAGCAAACGAAGAAACAAGTGGAATCTCGGGCGCAGACTTTTCTTTTTATATAAGAAGGGCGACAATCGAAGACTGCCAGGCAATTGTAGGTCTTGAGCAGGAGTGTTTTAGCGTGCCTTGGAGCGAAAAATCCATCAACGATGACCTCGCTAACAACAGCAAGGCGTATTATTACGTCGCAATTGCTAGTAATACCGCAAAAAAAGAAACCGGAACTATTACAAACAATGACGCAACAACCGACACAGGTGCTATTAAGAACAATTTCACAGCAACAGACACTGGTGCTTTTGCGAACAATGTCACAACAACCGACAACGTCGTAATTGGCTACATCGGAATGTGGCTGGTTGTTGATGATGCGCAGATAACAAATGTTGCCGTTTCTTTAAAATACAGGAGGCAAGGCGTCGCAAATGCCTTGCTCAGATACCTTTGCGACGATGCAAAATCGATGGGTGCCATCATGATTTCTCTGGAAGTATCCGATGCAAATGCGCCGGCAATTTCCCTCTATGAAAACGAGGGGTTTCAAAAGGCAGGTTTGAGGAAAAAATATTACGAAAAAGTTGGTCAAGATGCCATCATAATGCTAAAAAATATTGAGCAATAAGTATAAAAACTTGTGAAATAAGCTATTATCTTCATATAAAATTCTGACATATTGACAAAGATAACGGATTAACACTATACTTATATCAGATAGATACATTAAGCGCATAGTGTTAACTTGAGCCATATTCTATTATACAGATATTTCTTTATTTTTATACAGGAGGAATTGATATGATTTCCAAGTCCGTTATGTTCTGTTGTGATAAGGTGCTTCCCATGAAAGCAGTGGCAGTTCTTATTCAGAAGGCTTCTTCCTACAGGTCTAGCATCTGGATCTCCAGAGGAGAGAGAAGAGCAAACGCCAAAAGTCTGCTCGGAGTTATGTCACTTGGTATAGAGAACAATATTGAGCTTTTAGTTTCTGCGGAAGGATCTGACGAAACGCAGGCTCTAGAAGAAGTGTGTGCTTATTTACAGAATCCTGTTGTTTGATTGTAAAGTCAGATAAGGAACCATGGCAGATAATAAATTCGATGCAAGATTAGATATCGTACCTGTGAACCCGGGCGTGTACTTGATGAAGGACACGGCGGGTTCTGTTATTTATGTGGGTAAGGCGATTAATTTACGGAGCAGGCTGCGAAGCTATTTTAACGCTAATCCTAAAGGCAATTCCAAAGTCCTTGCAATGATATCTCACATAACAGATTTTAGTGTCATAGTCTGCGACACAGAAATAGAAGCTCTGATTCTTGAATGCAATCTGATCAAGCAGCATCGTCCACACTACAACATATTATTGCGTGATGACAAGGAATACCCTTATATAAGAGTAACACTTAATGAAGACTACCCAAGAGTTTTGAAGGCTTTTCGCATAGAAAGCGATATTAAATCCGGTGCAAAGTATTATGGTCCGTATATGGCGTCCAATCTAAAGTCAGCACTTGAAGCGCTCAGAAGCATTTTTCCAATAAAGACCTGTAACAAGTTGTTCCCCAGGGATATCGGCAAGGAGCGGCCGTGCCTCAATTATCATATCGGTAAATGCATCGCACCGTGCAAAGGCGATGTATCAAAGGACGAGTACCGGCTTATGATACAGGATATATGCAATTATCTCAGTGGCAGATACGACATTTTAATTAAGCAACTGAAGTCTTATATGAAAAGTACTGCAGACACAATGGATTTTGAGAAAGCAGCCATTTACAGAGACCGATTAAACTCACTGATGCAACTTATGCAAAAGCAGACTGTCTCCGATACGAACCTGAAGGATGTTGACAGCATTGGATTTGCGGCAAACGGCAACGAAGTCTGCATCCAGAAGCTACAGATCAGACAGGGAAGGATGATTGGGAATGCGTCTTTTTTTGCCGGTGAAGGCGATATAGAACATACGGAAATTCTTAAGACCATACTCCTGCAGCACTATCTTGAGCTTGGGGATATACCGCCGAAGATTTATCTGCCGTTTGAGATTAACGAGAAGGAGATTTTCGAGGAAGCATTGTCACATATAGCGAAACGCAAGGTCAATGTTTCATCTCCAGTCAGGGGTTATGGCAAGGAACTTAAGTTGCTTTCTGACAAAAACGCGACGCAGTCGCTTAGGCGCCACAGTCTGCTTTCCGGCAAGAGCGACGAGGTTTTTCAAAATGCTACGTCAAAGCTTTCGCAGATTTTATTTGATGATGATAGCTATATAAAGCGTATAGAGGCTTTTGATGTCTCCAATTATGGCTCGGACGACATATCAGCTTCGATGGTGGTGTTCGTGGACGGCAAGCCGGACAAGTCGCAGTACAGGCTGTTCAAAATCAAAGACCTTGAGACGCAGGACGATTATACGGCGATGACTCAGGCTATTTCTAGAAGACTTGGGCACATAGAAGATGACAGTTTCGGCGGAACGCCGCCACAGTTGATACTGGTTGACGGTGGCAAAGGCCATCTGGGAGCGGCCATAAATGCAATCAATGACGCAAGCAGCAGAGCAAAACAAAAGGCCGATATGGAAACTGGAAGCGGTACGAAGGATTATGAAGTAAATGTCTTTAATGAAGATAAGAAAGCCTCGGAAGAAATGAAAGTGCCATTTGAGTTGAGGCAGCAAGAAATAACTGTTTCAATGACAAAGGCTAATGATGAAAATGTTTTGGACGAGCATCCATTACCAAAAAGAATCGCGGTCCTGGGAATGCAAAAGGACAAAAGGCACCGCACCAGCGCCCTGGTTTTTGAAGACGGTAGACTTCTGGGACTGGTAAACGAAGATAATCAGGAGATTCTTCAAAGGGAGGAGCAACGGGCGCTCCTCAGACTTATAACTGCGATACAAGACGAGGCGCACAGGTTCGCCTTGACTTACACCAGGAAGATGTCACGCAAAAGGAATACGAAATTTTCACTTGAAAGCATTAAAGGTGTCGGACCTTCCAGACGAAAGGCATTGCTTGAGGCATTTGGATCAATCCGTGTTATAAAAGAAGCAGGTATTGCGGATTTGTTAAAGGTGGCAGGAATGAATGAAGTTACCGCCGAGTCGGTCTATCGTCATTTTCACAATTAAAATCATGCGTGGAAATAAATTTTTCACATAAACAAAAAAGCATAGTGTGAAATATTTTTTACTAGCATCATGGATAATCCTTTTATTTACTTAAATTGACAGCATAGCGTAGAAAATAGATTTTCACATAAATATAGAAAGGGCAATTTATAATGAGCTTGTTTGCGATATCGGACTTACATCTTGCAATAGGAATGGAAAAACCGATGGATATATTTGGTAGACACTGGGAGGACCATACTGCAAGACTAAAGGAGGAGTGGTTAAAGATTGTAGGCGACGGGGACACGGTTATAATACCGGGAGACATATCATGGGGGATGACGGTTCTAGAGGCACGCACGGATTTTGAATTCATAGAGAGCCTGCCCGGACGCAAAATCATATCAAAGGGCAACCATGATTATTGGTGGAGCTCGGTCAGAAAACTGGAGAATTTTTTCGAAGAAAATGGCATGAAGACCATTGATATATTAAAGAACAACTCATTTCGCATAGACGAGACCACCACCATTTGCGGAACCCGCGGATGGATAATGCCTTGCGATAACAATTACAACCAGAAGCAGGAGATAATATATAAAAGAGAACTTGGAAGACTTCGCGCATCCTTGGAAAGTGCGGCTGTTAACAGAAACGAAAACGAGAGAATAATTGTCGCTTTGCATTACCCTCCTTTGCTCGCCCAATACACAGAAACGGAGTTTACGCAAATGCTTGAAGAATACAATGTAAACGAATGTGTTTTTGGACATATTCACAAAAACGGGTCCGAAAAATGCTTTGAAGGAGAGCTCCGGAGCGTTGCCTACCACAATATAAGTGCAGACAAACTTGCCTTCAAACCATTACAGCTCTAAGGCTACAGCCGATTATAGCGCTTGCGCGAATTTGGGATATAGTATATAATAATTCAGCATCAATCAAGCAAAAGATGTTTTGACATATAAATCATTAAAGGCAGGTAATTATGGCTCGAAGTATGACAGGGTTCGGGAAAGGTCAATGCGT
>CAZZCN010000053.1:0-22508 GCA_964652975.1 uncultured Oscillospiraceae bacterium
ATACAATGTGAAGATTGTGTGGATTTTTTATTTGTGAGTTATATTTGTGCTTGTTTTAGAGTATGAATTTATAATCAAATTTATACTTGAATTTGTAACCATAAATGGTCATATGCAAAAACTCTGAAATAATGTCTATTGACAAAATGTAGCGAAAGTGCTACATTAACTAAAGTATAGTTAATAACAGTAAAAATCGCGGTTAATAATTTTAATTGAAAAGGGAGAAAAAAATGAAAAAAACATTAACACTAATTATCTTGTTATGCCTTGTATTTACAATGGGTATTATGCCAACTTCTGCAGTGTCAGAGGCAGATGAATCAATTTTAAATTGTCACGTTAATGATATTGAAGCTAATATTGCAGCTATTATTAAAGAGGCGAAGATTATTAAATATAAAGAAAACAGACTGGAATTTACAACAGATAAGAAAGTTAGAACAACTATTTTAGAAAATGGCACTTTATCTGACCAATATATAAAGAGTAACTTGCAAGTAATACCAGAAAATGATATAACAATGGAGAGTTTATCAAACCAATTCAATGAATATATCACATTATCAGATTCTTTTTCTAATTATAAATATAAATGGGACACGTCATATACTGTAAAAATATACACTACTTTATATTACTCTATTGTAATTCAATCAGGCAGAGAAATGGTTAAAATAGATAGAATTGTTGGTGGATATACTGCAAGTGGCTTAAATGGAACTACAATAATAGAAAATAAAATAAGTTATGGACAAACAGGTTTTACAATAGGTGGTTACAAAACACAAAATTATTTAAAAACATTTGCAATAACAACAAATTCGTGGACAGTATATCCACTAAGCAGCTGGGTACCAGTAGCTAACAATGACTCCTCGATAGTTGGTGGTTACTATTGGATGAAGCTAAAAAGACCGAGTGGATACACTTGGAATGTGGGTTTGGAAAATAATGTTTTTTAAGAATAACGAAATGAGGTTATTAATATGTTAAAAAAAATCGCATATCCACTTTACATTTCAACTCTACTTCTTACCTTTATGTTATTTAATTATATTGGAGATATCATAATATCAATTATTAAAAAGACATATGATACTACCAGTTACATATACGTTATAGCATTTATAGTTATTTTTGGTGGGCTAATCTTTTTAATTGGGAAAGTTGTTAAATTGGCTTCATATACTACCGTAATTATCACAAATTTATCTATGTCTATAATTATTGTGCTTTTATATAGATTTTCATTTCAACTTTTCGGATTTGTAACGAAAGAACATCTTTTTATACTTATGGGATATTTACTATTTAGCACCATGGAAAAGATTTTTTCCAAAAATAAAAAATAACATTATAAAAATTTTATAAAGCAGCAAAATAAAACAGACTCTAACATAAAGGGGTCTGTTTATATTTGCAGAACAAAAAATGTTGTAGATTTAGTAATCTGAGAAAATACTTATTGGAAGTGTGACTTAATAATTCAAAATTCAAACCCGTCAGTCTCGGTGGGTTTGATAGTTATAAAAATGAAATTAGCTAAGAATATTTGTTCTAAGAAATGATTTAATGTGGTAAAATGCTTCTTAAGAAAATCAAGCGGACAAGGAGCACTTTTTATGAAAATAATTACCTGGAATGTCAATGGATTTAGGGCCATCCTTAAAAAGGGGTTTGAAGATTATTTCCATGAGGCCGACGCGGACATTTTCTGCATACAGGAGACCAAGATGCAGGAGAATCAGGTGGAGATCGCTTTCGACGGATATAGCGCCTACTGGAACAGTGCTGTGAAGAAAGGCTATTCGGGAACTGCGATTTTTACCAGAATCAAACCGCTAGCGATATTCTACGGGATTGACAACGAAAGGCACGATACCGAGGGAAGGGTTATCACCTTGGAGTTTGATGATTTTTACATGGTCAATGTCTATACACCGAATTCGCAGAGGGAACTTGCAAGGCTTGATTACAGAATGGAGTGGGAAGAGGAGTTTCTTAAATATATTGTTGGACTTGACTCTAAGAAGAAAGTCATTGTCTGCGGCGATTTAAATGTCGCCCATAACGAGATCGACCTCAAAAATCCGGCGACCAACCATAAGAATGCAGGGTTCTCGGATGAAGAGCGCGAGAGAATGACGAAACTATTGAGTAGCGGATTTACCGACTGCTTCAGATTTTTGTATCCCGATATGACTGATATATATACCTGGTGGTCATATATGTTTTCGGCAAGAGAGAAGAATGTAGGATGGCGTATAGATTATTTCATAGTTTCAAACCGGGCACAGGATGACGTGGAGGACTGTATCATTCACGACAAGGTAATGGGCAGCGACCACTGCCCTGTAGAACTGTTAATAAAAGCAAAATAACACACTAGTAAATAGTTAATATAGCTACGAAACAGAGGGCGCATCAAGCAAATAAAGTATCAGAAAAGTATTCACAGCGGCTGGAAGCATATAGCGACAGAATGAAAATACATAGGTAGACCATGATGACTAGAACCTGCTAAAACGAAAAATAGAAGCGTATGTCTGACTAGTCAATGATTAACAGATTTAAATTTTGCGAACATCTCTAGACAGCTTGAAGGAGAGAAATTATATGGCGAAAAACGAGGTTAAAATTCTACACTGTGCGGACTTCCATCTGGGCGCACAGCTTTCCACCATAGGTGATAAGGCTTCTCAGCGGAGAGATGACCTTCTGCATACTTTCGAGAAAATAATTGAGATATGCCGCAAGGAGAAAGTCGAATTTCTGTTGATATCAGGTGATCTTTTTGACCGAATTAATATCGAGCCACAGCTTGTTTCGGAAGTCATTGAACATATAGCCTCTATTCCTGAGACTATCGTGGCAATATCTCCGGGCAATCATGACCCTTTCAGCGTGGATTCATATTATCATCTGCGGGAATGGCCTACCAATACTGTGATTTTCTCTGATGAACTCTCATATGTTGTTTTTGAAGAAAAGGGCGTCTGTCTTTGGGGGGCCGGATTTACATCGACCTACATTCACGAACCGGTGCTTCGGAATTCTGTCGGCACGAAAAGGGACGACCTGATAAACATTTGCGTCTTGCACGCAGAACTGCTTCAGACAGGGCAGAGTGGAATTTACAATCCAATAACCAAAGAAATGATAGCATGCACACCTTTTGACTATCTGGCACTCGGGCATGTGCATCGGAGATCCTTGATAAAGAAGGAAGGGAAGACATTTTTTGCATACTGCGGATGCCCGGATGGACATGGGTTTGACGAGCCGGGAGAGCAGGGCGTTTATATAGGAACCGTATCCAAAGGTCGGCACACTCTGCAGTTTATGAAGACATCATCAAGAACATACAATGAGATTTCTGTCGTAATCAATGAGTGTAGAACGCATTCGGAAATGGCGGCTAGAGTCATCAACGAGATAAGGAAAATCAATCCGGATGATTATATGAACGACTTGTACAAAGTGGTTCTTGTCGGTGAAATTCCGCCAAACATGTCAATAGATACTGCAGCAGTTGAGAGTAGAATTGTAAATGATGTTTTTTTTATAAAAGTCATAGATAGCACTGAAATTGCAGTGGATTTGGATGAAATTGGCAAGGAGGAGACGCTGAAAGGACTTTTTGTCCGCAAAATGCGTGATGAATACCATGCAGCTATCGCCGACAAAAACGAGATACGGGCAGAAATAATCAAAAAGGCTCTTGGATATGGATTAAAGGCTTTCGAAGGCGAGGTGGAACTAGATGAAAATAACGCAGATTGAGATTAAAAATTTCGGAAAGCTAAATGATTTTGAACTTTCATTCGGCGAAAATCAAAATATAATATATGGCAACAACGAACAGGGCAAAAGCACGATAATGGCTTTTATCAAAGCAATGTTTTATGGGTTTTCTAGTCCACGCAACAAGGATGTTTTCAAGGATCTGCGCAGAAAATACCTCCCATGGAGCGGGCATAACATAAGCGGCGCCCTCGAATTTGATTTTGAAGGGAAAACTTACAGAATTGAAAGAAGCTTTGGTGACACCGCAAGGAAGGATACGCTTAGGATAATCAACAAATCACTGAATAAATCTGAAGATATACCTGCTAGAGACGAACCTGGAAGAAAATATTTCGACATGAGCGAGTCATCATTTGAGAAGAGCGTATTCATCAGCCAGATCGGAAGTGTTATAGACCTCGAAAGCGACAAAGAGAACGAAATTATCAAGAGACTGCAGAATCTGGCTTCATCAGGCGACGAAACACAGTCCTTCAGTGAAGTTGATGCGAATCTTCAGGCAGTAATCGAGAAAATCAAGTCAAAAAGCGGCAGGATAGGCGAATACGACAAGCTTACCAAAGCCGAGGGCGTTCTGCAGGACCAGCGAATCGATGCAATCGACATGGAAGAACTAAAGCTTGGAATGCAAAACGACTACCTCGAACTGTCTGAAAAAAGAGACAATATCGCCATTTTACTCAAAGACGCCGAAAATGTCCTGGAGGAGATTACGCGTTTTGACAAGTTTAAACGCTTATCTAAAATAGTACAGAAGAGCAAAGAAATCGATAAACTTGGCGATGAATTGAATATTGCCTCAAGCAAACTGGAAAAAGACGGGTTTGTTGTGACTCTGGAATTCATCGAGGAACTAAAAAACAAGCTCCAGAGCCTGCAATCTGAGAAGTCGCTGATTCTCGACAAGGAGTCAGAGATAAAGGAGTTGCAAGATAAAATTTCAGCATTTGATCCTTCACAGCAGGGTGTTTTATCAAAGGATGTCTACGACTCTATAAACTCGGCGGTTAATCTGCTTTCAAGTCTTAAAGAGCAAAAACCGAATCTTGAATTCAAAATCAACAGTCTGGAGAATGAACTCCGACATGGTGAACAAAAGCAAGAAGAGATGAGCAAACTTGAAATCAAACAAAGAGAGTATTCAAAGCGTTTGTCTGACATGGAAGAACAAATAGCAAAAGCATCTGCAGATATCGCAGAGAAATCGATTAAAGCCGCACCGAAAACCATTCCGAAAGCATTCATAGCAGTAGCTGCAGCACTTGTGGTCCTGTCAGCTCTCGGAGCTCTGTTGATACCCTTTATACCGCTTTATGCAGTTACATTGATTTTTGTTATTTCGTTAATTGTAAGAATTGCAATTAATAGCAGAGACAGTAAATCTGCAGGACTAAAAGAGTGTGAGCGGGCTGCAGAAAACTCTGCTCTTCAGTCAAGCCTGACGGACAATTTGAATTTTGTAAAATCAGAAAAAAACGAAATTGAAAGCCAGATAGCGAAGTTGTCTTTGGAGCCGGGACTTACCAGAAGCCAGGAAGATTATCGAAATGAAATAGCGAAGCTGCGCAGCGATTTAGCTGATACCAATGACTCCATCACCCAAAACGAGACATTGTTAAATGAGAATTATATGAAATACGAAGTGGCGGATTTTAACAGCCTCCAGCAAAAATACATGCAAGCTTCATCTGCAGATGACCAGGCAGCTTCTTTCAGGGAACAGTTAGAACAGAAAAACACTCAGATTTCCATGCTTAAGCAGCAAAACGAGGAGAATTTAAAAGTATTCGCTTCGCTTTTTGCCAAAATCATGACAGATGGGTTTTTCAATCCGGCTAATCTTGAAGAAGCATCCGAAAAAGTAAATGAAATTGTCGGATTGTTTTACGAAGTAGCAAATTCAAAGAAACTGTATGATGACAAACAAAAGGATCTCAGATATGAATTGAACGGAACAGCGCTTTCAGTTATCAAACTGGAACATTACGAAATGCAGCAGTCATACGGAAGCATCAACATGTCTGAATACGAAGCCAGGCTAAGTGAACTAGGCAATGAAGAACTAAACAGCAAAATGATTACCCTTAGAGATGAATTTTATTCTTTAGACAGTAAAATGATTCAACTGCAGACGAAAATGGCCCACGAGTTTCTTGGCAGAAAGGAATTGTCAGAGATAGATGAAGAGATAAAAACGAACAAGCAGCTACAGGAATACTATCTGTACCAGCACGAAGCCCTTATGGCCGCCAAAAAGGCGTTGCAGGATGCATTTGAAGATATGCAGCAGAGTTTCGGACCTGTTGTAAATCAAAAATGTGCAAGCATTTTTTCTCAAATCACCGGCGGGAAATATCAGGATATCATGGTTTCGAAAGATCTCAACATAAGCGTCCGAGAGCCTTTTAACAATACGACGCATGAGTGGAAGTATTTAAGCAATGGAACTGTGGACCAGGTGTACTTTTCTTTGAGGCTTGCCATTTCAGAAATATTTACAGGGAGCGACGGTGGATTGCCGATATTCCTTGATGATGCATTTTTGCAGTATGATGACGACAGGGCGAAGAACGCTATGGATTTTGTAGGGAGATACGCAAAAGAAAAAGATACCCAGGTTTTCATGTTTACATGCCATAAATCTCTGCTGGAATTTGCATCGAGTGATGCCAGGATAATACAAATTTGAAGATTTGAGCTATAAACTCATTTTATTTAGCTTCAAACAAAATTTTAAGAATTCTAATACTTTCAGCACAATTTTACCAATTTGCGAATTTACACTTGAAAATATCATTTACTGTGATATAATCAATGTGCTTATGTTTTAAACCATTATATTGAACATAAAGCTACCGGAGGTGTTTTAATGAAAGTATTTACAATCATATTGGCGATTTTCGATGTTTTATTCTGTCTTTCACTCGTTGGATTGGTATTGTTCCAGCAGGGTCAGTCACGTGGACTAGGTGCCATTGCAGGCGGTGCGCAGACATTTTTTGGTAAGACTAAAGGACGCAGCATTGACGGAATGCTCAAGAAAATCACAACTATAGTGGCAATAGTATTTATGATAACCACTGTTACATTATATTTGTTAACAGGCCGTGGAGCATAAATAAGAGATTTGGAAATTATTTGAAATTAATTGATATTAAATGGACCACTTCTTTTGAAGTGGTTTTTTTATTCAAAAGGTAAAAACATTTTACAAAAACTTACTTGTAAGAATGAATAGAAGAATTATAATATATATATATAGTTAGTGTCAGAAAACTAACAGCAGAAGTGAAAACCAGATGCAAAAGTGACAACCAGAAAATGAAAGAATATCGGCGAAAATTTAGCATAACAATAATAAAAACCAAAGAAGAAAGACATAAGGGGAACAACAATGACATATAATAAGAAAAATATAGGTAACAATAGAAATATAAAAGAACAGAAAGAGGAAAACACTATTAACAATAACAGCAGAAGGAACTTAGACACAAACAGCAACAATAAGAGCAACAGGAACCTGGACAATAACGCCAACAATAACAGCAGAATCCTAGATAAAAGCGCCAACAATTGCAACAGGAACCTGGACAATAACGCCAACAATAACAGCAGGAACTTAGACAAAAGTGCCAACAATAGCAAATCTTCGAATGACACGTCAACACAATTTCTTACGAAAAGAGTGGGTATTTTGCACAATAATTTTCTTAACGGAATCGTCCGTTCGGATGTTCCAGGAAGATTTGAAGACGTTTTTATTGACCGCAAGGACTTAAACGGCGCACCTTTTGGCATGCGCGTCGTATGCCAGCTTACCGAGAATCCTTTCGAAGAAGGTGTAAGACAGGACTATTACTACAGAGACGATTATTCAGGTACAGGCATGGCAAAGGGTAGAATAATTGAAGTGCTGGGTGACCCGTTAACAAATGACTCGACAATGAAGGGGATTTTAATCGCACATAATCTGGAGCAGGAGTTCCCGGAGATTGTTTTAGAACAGGCCAAAAATTTTGAGATGGACATACCACAAGATGAAATTGAGAGTGAGCTGCTAAGAGGTCGCAAGGATTTTAGAAATGAGCAGATTGTAACAATTGACGGAGCAGATACAAAAGACATTGATGATGCGTTGTCAATCAGTGTAAAAGACGGCATAACCTATCTAAGCGTACATATTGCGGATGTCACGCATTATGTCAAAGAAGGTTCTCCAATTGATTTGGAAGCTCTTACAAGAGGCACAAGCGTCTACCTAGCTGACAGAGTCATACCTATGCTTCCGCAAATTCTGTCCAACAATCTTTGCAGTCTTAATCCGAACAAGCCCAGATTTGCACTTACAGCGACAATGGGCTACGACAAAAATGCCCACATGCAGTCGTTCAAAGTCGAAGAGTCAATTATCGAAAGCAGTCAGCGATTGACCTATGACGAGGTTTTTGCATTGTTGTCCAGCATCGATAATGCCCAAAAAGTTGAAACACCAAACTCTCAAAATACCGACAGTGTGACCGATGACGATCTGGCAAAAATCGAACCATTCCGTGGGATGCTCACACAAATTTATGAATTATCGAAGAAATTAAGGCTGAAGCGTTTCGAAAACGGAGCGATTAATTTTGATTTTTTAGAGACAAAGGTAAAACTCGATTACGAAAAGAATGTCACCGATGTTTACGCAGCAAAAGCCACATTTGCCAATGAAATGATTGAGGAGTGCATGGTTGCCGCCAATGAGGCGATTGCCAAGGAGTTTAGCATTAAGAAAGCGCCTTTTATATATCGAGTCCACGAAGAGACCGATATTGAGAAAATACAGCGTTTTACAAGCGTTGCAAAACTACTCGGCGAGAAAATCCAAATTTCGACAAAGCCTTCCCCCAAGGAGATACAGGCTGTTATTTCATCAATTGAAGACAAACCTTACAAGGAGACATTAATGCAGCTTCTCCTCAGATCCATGGCCAAGGCGGAGTATTCGCATGAGTGTCTCGGACATTTTGGTCTGGCGCTGAAGTTCTACTGCCATTTCACGTCGCCGATAAGAAGGTATCCTGACCTTTTTATTCACAGAGTAATTAAATCATATATCGGAGACGAAAAGAGAAATCCCGCCTGGACTCAAAACGTAGTAACAATAAGCAAGATGAACAGTGATTCAGAGAAAAATTCTACACAGGCTGAACGCGAGAGCATTGACTATAAGACCGCGCAATACATGAAGAAGTTTATCGGCGAAAGTTTTGAAGGGCAGGTAACCGGTATGCTTGATTTTGGAATTTTCGTTCGACTGGACAACACCATTGAAGGCATGGCGCCGTTTCGGACGCTGAATAATTACTATGAATTCTTTGAGGAATTAATGGTTGTAAGGTCATCGAACAACAGGAAAGTCATCCGTATAGGCGACAGGGTTGTGGTGAAGGTTGTCGGTGCAGACCTGGTTGCCAGGAGAGTGGAGTTTTTGCTTTACGAGAAATCCCTAAATGACGAAACAGATTCGAAAATACTAAACGGTGGGCAAAATTTCAATAAGTTTTCACAAGGGAGTTCCAGTCATAACAGGAATACCGGGTCTGGCAGAAATGACAGTTCAACCCAACGTGCGAAAGTGGGAAGCACAAGCAAAGGTGGAAAAGCAAGCAGCTCAAGTAAAGGTGGAAAAGCAAACAGCTCAAGTCGAAACGGCAACCCGGAAAGCCACGGTTCAACAAATAAAGCCAATACCAACGGATCATTTTCAAAGTTTATAAGCAAGACTACAAAGCCAAAATTAGGGAAAAAGAAAAAAAGGTAAAGCGAATTGAAAATTTAGCTCATGGAGAATCTGTTTAACAGATTCTCTTAAAGCGAATTGAAAATTTAGCTCTTTGAGAATCCGGTTAATAGATTTATTTGCTTAAAGCAAAAATTACAATTTTTCGCTTACCGTTGGCTTGTCAATAATAAACGTATATAGCTTGTCGAGCAAGTCGTCGCTGTTTTCTTTGTGAAACTGCACTTCGATAGGCTTTGCCAGGTCGAGACTGAAAATTCCCATTATGGATTTTGCGTCAACAATATACCTGCCGGAAACCAGGTCAATATCGAAATCAAACGTGTTGACAGTACTTACAAATTCTTTGACCTCATTAATCGACTTCAATTGAATCCAAAAACTTTTCATAAAATAATCCTTTCAGATATGTGAAAATTAAAATATATTCTCTTGGGTTTTCCTTGATTATACAATAAAATGCGGAAAATTGCCATTTGTATTTTGAATTGAATTGCCCGATTATATCAAAACGTTATACTTTCACTACTTCTATTCATAAGAATAATAATGTAGAATGACAGATAATAAATGCAGGGAGTTTTGTCCTCATGAACCATTTGCAAGGTTCGCTATAAAAACAGCCGAACCAGCCAAAACATCCCCATAAATAAAAACCAAAAAGGAAAAGGGTATAAATGGGAACGAAAACGAATCAAAAATCAGCCGCTTTTCATACACTGGGCTGCAAAGTCAACAAATATGAGACGGATGCAATAGCCAGTACCTTTGCCGAATCAGGCTTTGCAATTAAAAGCTTTCGGGACGTTTGTGATGTCTATGTTATCAACACCTGCACAGTCACTTCTGAAGCGGACCGCAAGTCCGGACAGTTCATAAGACAGGCGAAGAAGCGCAATCCTGATGCGATAGTTGTTGCAATGGGCTGCCATATCGAATTGAGCGAAACTTGTGAATATGCAGACATTATAATTGGAAATAGAAACAAACTCGATGCTGTAAACCTGGTTAATAGCAAACTGCAATTAAGCGAAATTCATTCAGAAACAATGAATAATAAAGATTTTCGTATTATAAGACCGAACGAATCAATAAATATCAACAAAGCAAACAATATTGTGGATCCACTCAATCCACTTGATACTGAATATATTGATAACAATGACGACATGAACAAGTTGCAAAACGCAGAGTATTCAGACAAAACAAAAACTTTTAAAACTCCTGATAGCACATATATCAGTCACAAACTCAGCAGTGTTGAGAGCTCGCTTCAAATTTTCGAAGACATGGGGAGCGTAACATCCAGAGAAGAAGCTCGTGCTTATATAAAGATCGAGGATGGATGCAATAATTTTTGCTCATATTGTGCCATACCGCTTGCCCGGGGACGAGTAAGGAGCCGCAGCGAAAAATCAATTCTTGACGAAGCAGCTGAGCTTGCAAAGAAAGGATTCAAGGAAGTTGTCCTGACAGGAATACATGTCTGCTCCTATGCATCCGACAGGAACGAAGAATCGGATGTGCTAATTGATCTTGCAGGCAAAATCGCCGGTATCAATGGAATTGAACGAATCAGACTGGGGTCGCTTGAACCAAACTCCATCACTCCGAAATTTATCACTAAAATGTCTCACATACCTTCGATATGCCCGCATTTTCATATATCACTGCAAAGTGGATGTGATGCTGTCCTTAAGAATATGAACCGGCATTATACGACCAGTGACTACGCAACCGTTATTGCTAATATAAGAAAAAGCATACCAGATGCAACAATAACAACTGATGTTATTACAGGATTTCCGGGGGAAAGTGACGCAGACCATATGCAGACAATGGAATTTTGCCGTAAAATGAATTTTCTTGACATTCATGTATTCAAATATTCAAAACGTGATGGCACCAAGGCGGCAAAAATGCAAAACCAGGTTCAACCGAAAGTTGCAGGCGAGAGAAGCAAACAGCTTATCGAGCTGGCTTTAGAAATGAGAAAAATGCACTTCAAAAAGGCAATAGGCAGCAACAGGGAAATCTTGGTGGAAAGTATCCGTGACAATAATGCATATGGACATACAAATGACTATATGCCTGCACAAGTTAAAATAGAAGATTTTTCATATATAAAAGTCGGAGAAATTTATGAGTTTATCGTTACCGGATACAATGAAGAGAGTGTCGTTGGATCTTTTGTGCTTTAACTTTTAAAGCTATCTGTCTCTATAGAAATCCTGTCTTTGTACTAGATGGAAATAAATTCAGTAAATTATTTTATTTTATTGCATGAATGATGCCATGTAGTTTATAATGATACTGATAAATATTTGAAAGTTACTTAGCCACTATCAATCCTAATCTGTTAACCAAAACACAAGAAAATGCAAGGAGATAATAAAAATGAAAGGGGTGTCAGAAATGTTCAAGGAATTCAAGGAATTTGCTATCAAAGGAAACGTAATAGACCTGGCAGTCGGCGTAATCATAGGAGGTGCCTTCGGTAAAATTGTAGCATCATTGGTAGCCGACATTATAATGCCTCTCGTTGGTCTGATAACTGGTGGCAAGGATTTTGCCAACATGTTTGTTATCCTTAGAAAACCACCGGAGGGTGTAGTTGTAGACACAGTAGCCAAAGCCAAGGAGCTCAATGTTTCGACACTTAATTATGGTATGTTCATAGCACAGGTAATTGACTTTGTCATAGTCGCATTTGTGATTTTCATGTTTATTAAAATTATTACAAAACTTAAGACTACAGCTACTGTCAAGCTAAGAGGCAAAAGCAATGAAACAGTTGAAGTACCAACAACCAAGGAATGCCCGTTCTGCTTTACTACCATACATATCAATGCCAAACGCTGCCCGAACTGCACATCAGAACTATAAGACGAATATATTTGTCAATTTAATAGACACAGAAAGCATACTATAGAAACTTCATTGCTAAAATTTCAAATTGTCATGGTGATTTTTCTATAGGTTATACATTGCTCAAAAATGGAGGAACAGGAAATGATCTCAAAAACTATTACTGAACAACTGTCAAAATCCTCGTGGATTCGCAAAATGTTTGAGGAGGGCAGTCGCCTGAAAGCGCAATTTGGCGCCGAAAATGTTTTTGACTTCAGCCTTGGCAATCCTGACCTTGAGCCACCTAAAGAAGTTATTGAGGCTTTCAGGGAAATATCTGCCAGTGCTTTACCAGGTATACATAGATATATGAATAATGCCGGCTACGATTCAACAAGAGAAATGGTTTCCGAGATGCTTTCAAAGGAATCAGGACATTTCATCAACAAAGAGAATATCATTATGACAGTAGGAGCAGCAGGTGCGCTGAATGTTGCGCTTAAGACACTACTCGACACAGGTGATGAGGTTATAATCCTGGCACCATATTTTGTTGAATACGTTACATACATCAAAAATCATAACGGCATACCTGTTATTGTGTCATGCAATCAGGAGAGTCTTGAACCGGATGTAGACAAAATTAAAGCCGCCATAACAGAAAAGACCAAGGCCATAATAATAAATTCACCTAATAATCCAAGCGGTGCAGTATATTCCAGAGAAATTCTAGTAGAACTTAATGAAATGCTTCAAGCTGCCCGAAACACCATCTATGTTATTTCTGACGAACCTTATAAGGAAATTGTGTTCGACGGTGTCAAGGTTCCATCAACACTTGGTATTTTCACAAATCTGGTTGTCTGTTATTCATGGAGCAAAACACTTGCTTTGCCTGGAGACAGAATTGGATTTTTGGCAGCTTCGCCTGATTTTGAGGATTTCAATAACTTTATGGCAGGCGCTATAATGGCAAACCGGTCTCTGGGATTTGTAAATGCACCGGCTATAATGCAGCGCGTAATTGAAAAATCCATGGGCGCAAAGGTCGATGTTGAAAGCTATGAAAGAAGATGTAATATGCTCTACGATATTTTGATAGAATGCGGATATAAATGCAAAAAGCCTCAAGGAGCACTTTATCTTTTTCCTAAATCTCCAATCGAAGACGATATCGCTTTTTCAGCAATTGCAGCCAAAAACAACCTGCTGGTCGTTCCCGGTACCGGGTTCGGCATGAAAGGGTATTTCAGACTGACATTTTGCGTTGATGAGAAGGTGATAGAGGCCTCGAAGCAGGCGTTCGTAAAGACAATGGAAGAGTGCAATGAATTTAATAAGATTTAAGCACCTATTCTAATAACTAAATGAAATTCTATACCGAAACACAAAATAATAATAATAAGTGATTTGCTATCAACTATAAAAATATACTTTAGCAAAAACCGGTATAATGACTGATAAGAAAAACCCTGAAACAGTCTTATCAGACAATATGAAAAATAAAAACATATAAAACTATCAATAGGTTAGAGGCGCATTTTATAAAATGCGCTTTTAATTTTTTTGTAGCAGTGAAACAACTTTTGTTGTATAATAACAAGGATGTAAAGCTTTTCGTAATGTTTTAAGAAGGTTGACATCAGAATATTACAAACCACAGTATATATTGTGATACTATTGGCAATGACTTATAGATAGATATTAATTAAGTAGACAAGACGGTTTGATCCTTTAGTCAGATGAATAGGCCATATATAGGAGGATTATTTTTAGTGAAGATAGCGGCACCCAAGGGAACAAAAGACATACTGCCGGACGAAATTTATAAATGGCATTTTGTTGAGAATTCATTCAAGGAAGTCTGTGAACTTTTTGGATACAAGGAAACTAGAATTCCAACATTTGAAAGCACAGAAGTTTTTGCCAGAGGTGTTGGCGATACTACTGATATAGTACAGAAGGAAATGTACACGTTTTTGGACAAGGGAGGCAGAAGCATAACCCTTCGTCCTGAAGGAACTGCGGGAGTTGCCAGAAGTTATGTTGAAAATGGCATGGGATCACTGCCGGCACCTGTCAGACTATATTATAATATAACAGCTTTCAGATATGAGAATGTTCAGAAGGGTAGATATAGGGAGTTTCATCAGCTTGGGCTAGAAGCATTTGGCTCGGAAGGACCGCAGATTGATGCCGAGATCATAAGTCTGCTGGTTATGTTTTTTGACAGAATCGGAGTCGAAGGCGCCAAAGTCAGAATCAACAGCATTGGCTGTCCGGTTTGCAGAGATGAATACAATAACAGTCTAAGAGCTTACCTTGCTCCTCATATGGATTCTCTGTGCACATTATGCAAGGGCCGCTATGACAAGAACCCGCTTCGCGTTATCGATTGCAAGGAGAAGTCGTGTAAAGTCATTACTGCAGACGCTCCGGCGCTTGTTGACAATCTTTGCAGTGAATGCAAGACGCATTTTGACGAACTTCAGGTGCAGCTTGGTATATTGGATGTAGATTATACAATTGACAAGAACATAGTTCGTGGCCTTGACTATTATACCAAGACTGTTTTTGAATTTGTATCCGATCATGTCGGAACTCAAGGGACAATATGCGGCGGAGGCAGATATGACGGACTGATTGAGCAGTTTGAAGGTCAGAGAACGCCTGGCATAGGCTTTGCTCTAGGCATAGAAAGACTGCTTATGGAAATTGACGCCAGAGAAGTAGATATTAAACAGAATACACAAGAAGGCATTTATTTTTGTTTTACTGATGGCAAGAGCGAAAAGCTAGCCAGGGAGATATGCCTTTTACTAAGGAGAAAGAACATCAAGGCGGAGACTGACCTTATGAACCGCAGCCTCAAGTCACAGATGAAATACGCAGGCAAGTCCTCGTTTTCTCATGTATGTGTGATCGGCGAGGACGAACTTGAATCCATGACACTTAAATTCCGCAGTTTGATAGACAGGTCCGAAGATTTAGTTAAAATTTCCGATATAGATAAAATTTGCTATGATGCTAAAGGAGAGATATTATGGCCGAGAGCTTGAATGGAATGAAGAGAACTTCATATTGTGCAGAACTGACGTTGAATGACATCGGCAAGGATGTTGTTTTGATGGGATGGTGTCAGAAGCAAAGGGACCTGGGAGGTCTTACTTTTATAGGACTTCGTGACAGAACCGGAGAAATTCAACTTGTAGTAGACGATAAGGCTCCAGTCGATGTAATAGAGAAGGCATCGAAAATCAGAAGCGAGTTTGTAATTGCGGTCAAAGGTGTTGTTGCCAGGAGAAGCGCACCCAACCCCAAAATGCCAACCGGCGACATAGAGATAATGCTTACGGAATTAAAGGTGCTTAGCGAGTCGAAAACGCCTCCTTTTTATATCGAAGAGAATTCCGATACCAATGACACATTGCGCCTTAAATACCGTTATCTCGACCTAAGGAGACCGGATATGCAGCGTAAATTGATCACAAGGCACAAGATTGCAAAATGTGCCAGAGACTATTATGACGAGAATGGATTTTTGGATATTGAGACTCCCATGCTTACGAAGAGCACACCAGAAGGCGCCCGCGACTATCTTGTCCCGAGCCGTGTTCATCCAGGCAAGTATTTTGCTCTGCCGCAATCCCCTCAGCTTTTCAAGCAGCTTTTGATGGTATCGGGCTATGACAAGTATATGCAGATAGCCAGGTGCTTTAGAGACGAGGACCTTAGAGCTGACAGACAGCCTGAATTCACTCAGATAGACCTTGAGATGTCCTTTGTAGATGTGGACGATGTAATTAAAGTGAACGAAGGATTCGTAGCACGTGTGTTCAAGGAGATACTGGACGTTGAAGTAAAGCTTCCAATGAAAAGAATGAAGTACAAGGAAGCGATGGAAAGATTTGGATCTGACAAGCCTGACTTGAGATTCGAAATGGAACTGACAGACATTTCCGATCTGGTAAAAGATAGTGAGTTTACAGTATTTTCAAATGCAGTAAGTTCAGGTGGAAGTGTTCGCCTTATTACCGTACCTGGCAAATCAACCCTTACACGTAAAGAGATAGACTCCCTTGTTGAGTATGTAAAAACATACAGAGCTAAAGGAATTGCATGGGTTACATGTGAAGAAGAGCCTCGCGGATCGATTCTTAAATTCCTGACACCGGGATTGACATCTGAGATTTTTGCAAGGGCAAAAGCTAAACTCGGTGATATAATGCTAATAATTGCCGACAGTGACGAGGTGGTATTCAATTCACTTGGTGCATTACGATGTGAAGTAGCTAGAAGGTTCGGAATGACTGACCCTTCCCAGTACGAATTTTTGTGGGTGACTGACTTTCCTTTGTTGGATTATGACGAAGAAGAGAAAAGGTTTATCGCCATGCATCATCCATTCACATCCCCTATGGATGAGGACTTGGAGCTGTTTGACACCAATCCGAAGGAAGTAAGAGCAAAAGCCTATGACATAGTCCTTAACGGATGTGAACTTGGTGGCGGCAGCATTAGAATTCATGACCAGGAATTGCAGAGGAAGATGTTCACCCTACTTGGATTTACTGATGAGCAGGCGAACGAGAGATTCGGATTTTTGCTTAATGCATTTCAATACGGTGTGCCCCCTCATGGCGGACTGGCTTTCGGTCTTGACAGACTTGTAATGCTAATGACCGACAGTGAGAGCATTAGGGATGTAATTGCTTTTCCCAAGGTCCAGAACGCCTCATGTCTTTTAACCGATGCACCTGACTTTGTTGATGCCAAACAGCTTGAAGAACTGCATATCAAAAACGTTTGAAGAAAGAAGGTTTAGGGTATGAGTGAAAATAACTCAGAGAACGGGACAGACAATTTACATCCCGGTGTACGAATGGTCAAGATTGACAATAAGAAGATTATCGCAAAAGTCCAAAAGATGGAGAAAGACGCTGCGAAAACGAAATGGACACTTTTCGCTAAAACGTCAGATCCTTCTGAGAAGCATATTATCAAAAAAAACATGCCTAACGACTCAAATGGAAACAGCATTGTAATATCTGACCTGCCAATTGTACAGACAACACTAACTGATTTTGCTGAGACAGGAATTGACAGTTCAAACAAAAAAGATAAAATAACAACCGTAGATAACAAGGCAGACAAAAACGAAAAACTGACTTTCAAAGTCAAAAAAGAAAAAAAGGCTAAAGACACGAAAAAAGTAAAATCAGAAGGTGAACAAAAACACCTTGATAACGAAGGAAGTGCCGGGAAAGGGATTAATCAGAAGTTGGAAGATGATGGTGGAGAAATGATTTATTTTTCTCCGATACCTGAAGATGATGATGAATACCTCCTCGCCGAAATGACCAAGTCAGACATAAAAAAGCTTAAACGAGAGCAACTGAAGGATTTTGAAGACGAGCCAATCATAGTTTTCCCTCCGCTTGCTAACAATGAAATACCTTTGGACCAAATACCTGACATACCATTGGACATTTCAATCAAAGAGATACAGAATCTGGAAATACCGGAAGACGGCAGAATTGTGTTTTCCAACTCAGAAGAAACCCCTGAGACCGACTCGCCAGAAAACAAGAACCTATTTGGATTGTTTGGCTTTGGAAGCGATAGAAGAAATAACCGTAAAATCGAAGAGGAATTACAAAAAGAAGATGAAGAGGATGTGCAAATGTTTATAGAAAACACAACAGAACAGATAGAAAACAACGAAAATGAGCCTATGACTGAATTTGATCCAAACCAGCCGGAATTAAACAGCGGTGATAGCAAGACGCATTCAGTAATCAGAGAAATCCTGGACTGGGGCAAGCATATTTTGATAGCTGTTTTGATAGGGCTTTTATTGGTATTGTTTGTTGTGCAGCGAAACGAGGTTATCGGATCTTCTATGGAACCGAATTTATTCGAGAAGGATCAGCTTATCGTGCAGAAAATAAGTAAATTATATAAAGGTGGAATAAATTACGGCGATATTGTAACAGTCAATGCGGATAATCTCATCGGCCACATGAGCGACAAAAATATAATTAAGCGCGTTATCGGTTTGCCGGGAGATATAATTGAAGTTAAGGGTGGTTTTGTTTACAGAAACAATGTCAAGCTTGAAGAAAAGTACCTGGCAGATACAGTGAGAACAACAGAAAGAGAACCTATGTACTCTAAATATACAGTTCCTAAGGATTCGGTATACGTGCTTGGAGACAACAGGGCGGTAAGCCTTGACAGCAGAACGTTCGGACCGGTGGATAATAAACGAATTATCGGTGAGGTTCTTATTCGATTCTATCCGATTGAAAGTTTTGGAAAACCATAAAACAGAGGAGTCAAGCAAAATGCCGTCAAAAAGACAGGAACACATTAGAAATTTCAGCATAATAGCACACATAGACCATGGAAAATCAACTCTGGCAGACCGACTCATCGAGCACACAGGGGCTCTTGCCAAAAGACAGATGCAAAACCAGGTTCTAGACAATATGGATATTGAACGGGAACGCGGAATTACTATCAAAGCACAGGCTGTCAGAATGAAGTACCCCGCAAATGACGGGACGATATACACACTAAACTTAATCGACACGCCGGGACATGTTGACTTTAACTACGAAGTGTCTAGAAGCCTTGCTGCCTGTGATGGTGCGGTTTTGGTAGTTGATGCAGCCCAGGGAATTGAGGCGCAGACACTGGCAAATGTCTATCTGGCACTGGATTCGAACCTGGAGATATTGCCGATAATCAACAAAATAGATCTGCCTTCGGCACAACCCGAGATGGTACGACAAGAGATTGAAGAAGCTATAGGTCTTGATGCATCTTATGCACCGCTGATATCAGCCAAGAATAATATCAATATCGAAGAAGTCCTCGAGAAGATTGTTCAATATCTTCCTTGCCCGACAGGCGATGAGAATGCTCCGTTGCGCGCTCTTATTTTCGACTCCAAATATGACACATATAAGGGTGTTATAGTGCATGTCTGCGTCAAGGAGGGACAGGTCAAGCTCGGTGATAATATCTTGATGATGAATACCGGAAAAGATTTCATTGTAACTGAGATCGGGTACTTCAGACCAGGGGAATTTGTTCCTTGTGAAGAGCTTATTGCCGGTGATGTTGGTTATATCGTTGCAAGTATCAAGAATGTTAAAGACACTGGTGTAGGTGATACGGTAACTCAGAACAACAATCCCGCAAAGGTTGCATTACCTGGATATAAGAAAGCCCAACAAATGGTCTTTTGCGGACTGTATCCTGTTGACGGGTCTAAATACCCCGATTTGCGTGATGCTCTTGAGAAACTTCAGATGAATGACGCAGCCCTTTCCTTTGAACCGGAGACTTCAGTAGCACTGGGATTTGGATTCAGGTGCGGATTTTTGGGTCTGCTTCACTATGAAATTGTTCAGGAACGTTTGGAAAGGGAGTTTTTGCTGGAACTTATCTCTACCGCTCCCTCGGTTATTTACAAGGTTCATTTGATTGCCGGTGGTGAAATATCACTCGACAACCCAAGTAATATGCCTGATCCGTCTTATATAGATTCGATGGATGAGCCTATAGTTAAAGCTGCAATAATGACCCCCAAGGAATATGTCGGTAATATAATGGAACTTTGCCAAGACAGGAGAGGTACATATATTAATATGGATTATATCGATGTCAACAGGGTTAACATGCACTATGAGATTCCATTGAACGAGATAATATATGACTTTTTTGATGCACTCAAATCCAGAACGAGAGGCTATGCTTCTCTTGACTATGAACTTTTCGGATATCGTCCGTCAGACCTTGTAAAGCTGGATATAATGCTTAACGGAGAGATTGTCGACGCTCTTTCATTTATAGTACACAAGGACAAAGCCTATAGCCGCGGCCGCAGAATGACCGAGAAGCTCAAGGACAATATCCCGCGCCAAAACTTCGAGATACCGATACAGGCATGCATCGGTGGCAAAATAATAGCGCGCGAGACTGTAAAAGCATTCCGCAAGGATGTTCTCGCAAAATGCTACGGCGGAGATATAACGCGTAAGAAGAAATTACTTGAGAAACAAAAAGAAGGAAAGAAGCGCATGCGCCAGGTTGGCTCTGTAGAAGTTCCTCAGGAAGCATTTATGAGCGTGCTTAAGCTTGATGAATAAACTTTCCGAACGTTAACTATGAGACGAATTAAATTATATATGCATAATTGAGGAGCCTAATTTGATCAATAAACTCTCAGAAATAGTACCAAAAGCCTTATTGCCGATCACCGTATTACTGGTTGGATTTTTGATAATTGCGTTGTCACTTATCCTGACAAGGCTGGTTATGAAGATAATTCCTAAAAAGCACAATGCACCAAATCCTGTAGAAAGTAAAAATGGTGCTGAAGTTAATGGTCAAAATAATGATCAAAATAATGACACAAATGATACAAATGAAATAAAATCAATTGACATAACTACGCTCTAACACTATAATAAATTCATTGCCCACGCGGATGTGGCGGAATTGGCAGACGCGCCGGATTTAGGTTCCGGTACGAGAGTGTGCAGGTTCAACTCCTGTCATCCGCACCATAACAGGTATCAATGTTTGATACAATGCGAAAGCCCTTGATATAAGGGCTTTTCGCACGTTTAAGGGGTAATTACGGGGTCAGAAACAGGGTCGAAAAATCAAGAAATTGCACCCAAATCGTTTTTTTATGCACACCCCTTAAGAGAAATCCGACAAATCGTTGAATAGTATAGGAATAATTTTTTTGTTTAAGAAAAACGACATAAATTGTAGACATACAACATATTGTGGCTTGTTAATGCTATTAATCTACATATAGATAATGTCTTGAATAAATAGCCTAATCAGAATAAAAACTATAAAAAGTGTATAGGCAAAACTTAAATTAATTCATTTTTGTCATGTTTTAGTCGGACTATCGTGCATTATTAAGTATTTTCTGATGCTGCGATTATTGCCAGAAGCTATGCCTCTTTGCCAAAAAAGTAGCACTCATGCTTTAATCGAAATCAATCAGCGAAAATCAATATATATTTTTACTTGTTAAACTTGTTTTCTAAAAATCGCAAAAGGTCATACATTTTATTACTAATAATATATCCTCTGTCGCCATCAGGTCCTTTACTATCAAGAAATCTAAAATATTTTACCTGTATTTCAGTTGCGTATATTACATCAATAGTTCCGTTGATATATTCTATTTCAAATGTAAAATGACCATCGCTATTCATACCCTGAAGGTGATTAGGGTGTTTTACAGTAGTGGTTTTTACTGATTTGAGAATATCTAACACTATTTCAATTTCTTCACTTGATAACGTCATAGGTACAACTAAACTGTCATAGTTACTACTAACCGTTATTTTAACAACGTCTGTAGTATTGCCAGAAAGCATTGAGTTATTATTTAATATAAATGCTAATACTGTAATTACTGCAACAACAATTAACCCTAAAACAATAAAATATTTATTTTTCATTTATAATTCCTCCAATCAGTCTATCATATCTATCGGCAATATGCGTCCATTAAGTGGATGTATTTGCAGATTTGGTTGAACGGATTTCATATCATCAAAACTAATCAAAGTTTTCTTTGTTACTTGTAAGCTACTCTCTACAGAGTCACCATATATCCATTTGAAACGAATCTTTAATATCCCATCAGAGAGAAAGTGAATAGTGTCAACATATCTTAAAAAATGATCTTTTTCAAATATACTTTTATAAATATACGTGGCAGAATCAATTGCAATCACATCAGCAAGAGTACTTGCATTGGCACGAGCACTTTGTTTTTTTATTGCTAAAAAGTCATTACTAGACAGTTTCTTTTGCGCATAATACCAGCCAGCAACTTTCACATAACCTGTGTACTCGATTCTCGAATAATAAATATAAAGTAATCCACCCTGCAAAACTTTGTGAACACTATATAGAGCACCTAGCTCAGTTTCGCGCAAACATTCTATGCCAATCCCATGATAAAATTCATTTATATAATATCCAAGTCTATAAGGTGCTGGAAATATATAAAACTTTTTGA
>CAZZCN010000054.1:0-9941 GCA_964652975.1 uncultured Oscillospiraceae bacterium
CGAAATCAGACGTGCTGCTATTTGCCCTTGAAGGTCTTGACTGGTTCTGCGTCAGACCATCCGGTACCGAACCCAAGATCAAAATTTATTTTGGCATCTACGGCATGGACAAGGCAAAATGCGAAGCCAGACTGGAAGAAGTATCAAGCAAAGTTATAGGGTATATAAAATCTCTCCTTTAAAAAGAAACGCGGAGTTTACATAATGGATTTCGTTCATCTACACCTCCACACCGAATACAGTCTCCTCGACGGTGCAATAAGAATCAAAACCCTTCCCAAAGCTATTAAAGAGATGGGGATGACTTCGTGCGCCATCACTGATCACGGCTCGATGTTCGGCGTTATTGATTTTTACAACGCGTGCAAAAAAGAAGGCATAAAGCCAATTTTAGGCTGCGAAGTTTATGTTGCCGCAAGAGGCAGACATGACAAGGAAGTCAATCTGGACAAGGACTCCTACCATATGATTTTGCTGGCAAAAGACGAAACCGGCTTCAAAAACCTTATCAAACTTGTTTCAATCGGATACGTTGAAGGTTTTTACTACAAGCCTCGAATTGATATTGAAATACTTAAGGAGCACAGTGATGGCATTATCGCTTTGAGTGCATGTCTTGCAGGTGAAATTCCAAGATGCATAATGCAGCATGAGACTGCAAAGGCGAGGGAAAAGGCTGTTTTTTTCGACGAACTGTTCGGCAGAGGTAATTTTTACCTTGAGCTCCAAGAGAACAAAATCCATGAACAGAACATTGTCAATGCAGCTTTGATAAATATCTCCAATACTACCGGAATACCTCTGGTTGCGACCAATGACTGCCATTATCTGAAGAGCACCGACGCGAAGGCGCATGAGATTTTGCTTTGCATGCAAACAGGCAAACGTATGAGCGATCCTGACAGGATGCGCATGATGTCCGAGGAGTTTTATGTAAAATCCCCACAGGAAATGTCGGATAATTTTAAAAATATCAAAAGTGCAATTGAAAATACGGTAAAAATAGCTGATATGTGCAATCTCGAACTGGATTTTACGCAGACACATCTTCCGGATTTCGACATACCTGAAGGGTATGCTTCGCACGATGAATATTTGAGATTCCTGGCTTTCAACGGGCTTGCCAAAAGGCTGGCAATATCTTCATGTGCAGACACGAAAGTATACGAAGAACGCCTTTCACACGAGCTTAATGTGATATCCAGCATGAAATTCACAGATTACTTTCTTATAGTATGGGATTTTATCGATTACGCCAGAAAAAACGGAATAATGGTAGGACCGGGAAGGGGATCGGGTGCCGGTTCACTGGCTGCTTATTCACTGGCTATTACAGATATTGATCCGCTTAGATATGATTTGATTTTTGAAAGATTCCTCAATAGCGACAGGGTTAGCATGCCCGACTTTGATATAGATTTCTGCTATGAGAGAAGGTCTGAAGTCATAGATTATGTTACCAATAAATACGGCAAGGACAGGGTGGCGCAGGTTATAACATTCGGAACACTAGCGGCGAAAGCTTGTGTGAGAGATGTTGCAAGAGCACTTGACATGCCTTATTCGGAGGCTGACAAGCTGGCCAAGATGATACCTTTTGCAACTGACATGACACTCGAAAAAGCCATGAAAAATTCTTCGGATCTGAAATTTGAATATGACAACAATCCAAGCGCCAAGGAAGTGCTTGATACGGCACTTCTTTTCGAAGGAATGCCAAGACATTCATCAACTCATGCAGCCGGAGTTATTATATCAGGCCGACCGCTTACGGATATTGCGCCTCTATCAAGAAATGACGAGTCAATTGTTGTCCAGTACGCAAAGGGGAATATTGAACTTGTTGGTCTTTTGAAATTTGACTTTTTGGGACTTAGAACACTAACCGTAATGAGAGACACTGCGGAAATGGTGTTGGACAATTATGGTGTAACTATTAATTTTGACGAACTTTCAATGGATGAACCACAGATATATAAAATGATAAGCGATGGAAGGACAGAAGGTGTTTTTCAACTTGAAAGTCCTGGTATGACAAGCTTTATGACTGATCTCAAGCCGGAAAACATTGAAGACATCATCGCCGGAATCTCGCTTTTCAGACCGGGTCCGATGGAGCAGATACCCAAATATGTCGCATCTAAACACGACAGAAGTAAAATAACATATAAGCACCCTCTTTTAGAGCCAATACTGGATCTCACATACGGATGCATAGTCTACCAGGAACAGGTCATGCGCATAGTCAGAGACCTCGCGGGATTTTCGATGGGGCAGTCTGACAACGTAAGACGGGCGATGTCGAAGAAAAAGCCCGAAGAGCTTGCAAAATTCCGGACGCTTTTTGTTGACGGCGGAATCGACGAAAAAGGCAGAACAGTTGACGGAGCAATAAACCGCGGAGTTCCAAGGGAGATTGCAGAATCGATTTATGAAGAGGTTATGGCATTCGGCGGATATGCTTTTAACAAATCTCATGCTGCTGCATACGCTGTCATCGGCTATTATACCGGTTGGCTTAAATACCATTACCCGACCGAATTCATGGCGGCAATGCTCAACAGCTTCATGGGCAATCTTGACCAGGCGGCCAGATATATCAACACTTGCAAGAAGATGGGAATCAAGGTGTTGCCACCGGATATAAACTTCAGCAGCAACAAATTCAAGACCGAGGACGGCAAGATCCGCTTTGCCCTGTCTGCTGTCAAAAACGTGGGCGACGCAGCAATCTGTAACCTGATAAAAGAAAGGGACAAAAACGGAAAGTTCGAATCATTCATGTCTTTTCTCGAGCGAATGAGCGACTACGACCTTAACAAGAAAATGATTGAAAGCCTTATCAAGGCTTCAGCTTTTGATTCTTTCAACGAAAAACGCTCCAACCTGATGTACCAGTACGAACCGTATCTCAATCAACTGGCCCGTATCAAGAAATCCAAAATGGACGGCCAGCTTTCCCTTTTTGACAGCGGGTCGGGCAACCAGGTGCCAAGTGCTGAAATTTTTGATGACAACAACTTACCGGAATACGAGAAATCCGAGCTTCTGGCAATGGAAAAGGAAGTCCTGGGTCTTTATGTCACTGGTCACCCCTTGAACGAATTCATGGATATCATAGATGGCAGAACCAATTGTGACAGCACAGCGTTCAATACACCTCCTGCGGATGAAGAAAGCGATGCTGTGCAGGAGCGGAAAGTATGCGACAACCAAAGGGTTACGATGGCGGGAATGTGCATTGCCAAAAAGGACAAGACAACAAAAAACAACGAAATGATGTGTTTTTTGACAATCGAGGACTTGGAAGGACAGTTTGAATGCATAGTTTTTGCCAAGACCTACAAGCAATACGCGTCAATACTTGGCATAGGAAAGGTTTTGTTTGTCCGCGGACGAATCAGTGTAAGGGAAGAGGAACGTCCGACACTTATAGCAGAGGGCTTTTCGCTAATAACCGGGGACGGTAACGACCTTAAGAATTTTCCTGTGTTATATGATAGAAAATGCAGTTCCCCTGACGATAAAGACTGTGTTGTAAAAAAGACGGACCTGACCGACTATTTCTGTGGAATATCCCCGTCTAATAATGATGAAGACCTAGGCGATATATCGGATTACAGCCGCGAGATTATAATAGAAAAAAACAGTGCAAATGCGGTTATTGATGAAGTAATCACTATTCAATCAAAACCAGAAACCGAGGTATCGGAACTTGCAATCTCTTTGCCCGATAAAACCCTTGTAATCAACTTTAACGGACAGAAAACCGACAATGAATATGACCGTCTGCTGGCAATGCTGGAATTTTTCTCGGGAGAATTTCCGGTGAAAATAATTTTCAATCAGACAAAAGAAGAAATCAAGCTGCCAAACAAGTACTGGATAACCTTCAATAATGATACAATCCTGGCGATTACCAGGAGATATGGAATTGATAGTATTAAACTGGAATAAAAAGTAAAATAGCATTAGAATAATTACTGTAAACTGTAAAAAGAAAAACAAAAATTGTAAAAAGTAATTATTGCATCTATAATTAGGGTGAGGGAGAGCATATAATGATTTTGTACCATGGGAGCGACTGCATAGTTGATGAACCGAAAATATTGGAGAACGACAGATTTCTTGATTTTGGTGTTGGATTTTATACGACAAAAAATAAAGAACAAGCTATGCGTTGGGCTGACAAAGTAAGCGTCAGAAGAAAATCCAATAATCAATTTATCAGTATTTATGATTTTGATTTTGACAAGGCAAGAAATGAAATTAAAATCATAGAATTCGCCGATGCAAATGAAGAGTGGCTTAATTTTGTGTGTGGATGCAGGGTTGGAAAAATCTTGATAGATTATGATATTGTCATAGGTCCTGTCGCAGATGATACAATTTATACGACGGTTTCCTTATATGAAAATGGGCTTCTTGATAAGGATGAAACTATTAAACGCCTCAAAGTTGAAGCCCTGTATAATCAGGTTTTGTTTCACAATAAGCGCGCATTAGAATTTCTCTCATTTAAGGAATACGCGAAGTTGGGAGATGGTGCATATGGATAAAAATGTTTTTGATGCAATATTACCAATAATCACCGCAAGTCTTACAGATAAAATCATGACTCATTATAAACTGACAGAGGACAATGCACTAATGGATTTATATGAGACCGAGTTATATGCAGCTCTTGAAAATGAGGCGACAAAGGTTTGGCAATACTCAGTAGAAAAGTTGTTTGACCTTTACAAGAACGAAAAACAAAACGGCAGCCTTGAGTTGCCAGAATATTGAGAAGGGATGCATAATGAGCGAAACGTTAAAATTTAAGACCTACTGCCTTGAAAGCTACAAACAAGCGCACAAAATCACTGGCAAGCAAACGGTTGAGCTTTTTAGGGAATATGGTGTACTTAATTACATCGACTCCTTCTTTGATATATTACACTCCACAGGGCAACGATATATCGTTGAGGATATTGACTTGTTTATAAAAGCCAGGCAGTGAAAATCAATAAGCATTTAAATACAAGAAAAATAAATTTTGAAATTAGAAATGAAACTAATCACATCATTAAAAACAATGAAGTTTAATAACGGTCTATAACGAGGGGGATTTTTAAAATGGCAGAATCAAAAAAGGTATTTAGAAATATTGGTGTTTTGACAAGCGGTGGAGATGCGCCGGGAATGAATGCGGCTATTAGAGCTGTTGTCAGAGCAGGTTCATACTACGGGTTCAAAATGTACGGAATCCGCAAAGGATATCAAGGTCTTATCAAGGGTGAAATAGATGATCTGGACAACCGTTCAGTCTCAGAGAAACTCCAGCGTGGTGGTACCTTTCTGCAGACAGCGAGAAGTCCTGTTTTTGCAACCGAGGAAGGCGTTAAACAAGGGCTTGCAATGGCCAAGGTGTTCAACCTCGATGCAATTATTGTTATCGGCGGAGATGGGTCGTTTCGTGGAGCAAGAGAACTGGCAAGAATGGGTATGCCCGTAATTGGGATTCCCGGTACCATAGATAATGATATTGCATGCTCGGACTATACAATCGGCTACGATACAGCTATGAATACAGCAATGGAGGCAATTGACAAGCTTCGCGACACTGCCTCCTCACATGAAAGATGCAGTATAATCGAGGTAATGGGAAGACGAGCGGGCTACATAGCACTTAACGTTGGAATCTCATGCGGTGCTGAAGTCATTATTATTCCAGAGATACCTCACACAATAGAACACGATATAATCAAGCCATTGCTTGAAGCAAGAAACCGCGGCAAGACACATTATATTGTAATCATTTCCGAAGGTCTCGGTGACTCGGTAGAACTTGCTCATACGATAGAAACAATGACCGGAATCGAATCGCGTACAACAATTCTCGGACACCTGCAGAGAGGCGGAAGTCCAAGCGCCCGCGACCGCCAGATGGCCAGTTATATGGGCATTCAGGCAATCGAGTGCATAAGAGACGAAAGAGTAAACAGAATTATTTGCTATAAGTCAGGTTGTATAAATGACATCGACATCGAGGAAGCATTGAAAGCTGAGAAGACAATCGAAAAATCTGAACTTGACAGGGCTTTGATACTTTCGATTTAGTTTCTTGATTTTTATTGAGAATATTTATCTTTATTGTTATAATTAGCAACATGAAAGTTACAGTGCCAAATATTATTACATCAATACGCTTTGCGGCTATCCCTTTCATGGCGTATTACATTTATGCGAGTGCGCATTACAGCGAAAAATACAATTTAGTCGCCTTTATTTTATTTGTCTCGATATGGGCCACAGATATTGTGGACGGCTACATTGCAAGGAATTTCAATCAGATAAGCGAGTTCGGCAAGTTGTTCGATCCATTTGTAGACAAGCTTTTTCAGTTTGTTACAGCTCTTATGATGGCTGTTGTAGGGAAGATTCCTGTGTGGGTTCCTGTTATCATATTCATAAAAGATTTGCTGATGATAATCGGCGGGGCAGTGTTACTTAAGAAGTATCGTCTGGTTGTTTACTCCAAATGGTATGGCAAGCTGGCTACGATAATATTCGTTATCTCATTTTGCTTCCTGTTTTTCGTTCCGGAAGACCTTGTCAGCATGACAGGATATCTTTTCATATTGCCTATAGCACTGTCACTTTTCGCTTATGTCAAATATTTTTTTGACAACCTTGTTCCAGTCATTTACAAAAAGAGCAAGAGATACTTGAATATTGAATCCACTAAGAGAAAAAAGAAGATATTTAGCAAAAAAAAAATTGAAACCAGTCAAAACTAGCAATAATTGGATTTGAACAAGCAACAATATTTCAAAGGATATCGAGCATATATTTTAATACTAATATATAGACATAACACAAATTATAAATTCGAATGTTGTTCTTTAACAAGCAACATTTCTAAAAAGGAAAAAATGTGATAGAGAAGCGCACCGAAAAAATTCTCGAATATGACAAAATCCGAAACACACTGAGTTCACTAGCTCTCACGGCTTTCGGCAGAGAACGGTGTGAAGCACTTGAACCTTCGACCGACATCGAAGAGGTTAAGGAGTTTTTGCAGCAAACCGATGATGGAGTGAAGCTTATTTTTGAGAAATCGGCTCCTCCGCTTGATTCGTTTTTTGATATAAGAATTTCCATAGCCAGAGCCTCTTCACGGGCACTCCTTTCATGCAAGGAACTTCTTGAGATCGGTCATTTTTTGAGGGCGACTTCGAGACTGATTTCCTTTATACCCAAGGATAGCGAAAAGTTAAAAGTTAATTTTATATCATCCAATATTATGCAGCTGATTCCTCTTGAAAATTTAGAGAAATGGATAACCAAGGCGATAGCTTCCGAGGATGACCTTTACGACAATGCAAGTCCGGCACTTTCGACAATAAGGAAGAAGATCCGTGATGCGCAGTCCGAGGTTAAGAAAAGTCTGGAGAATATTGTCAGGAGCCATGCAAGTGATTTGCAGGAGCAGCTGGTCACTATGCGGGGCAGCAGATATGTCGTAATGGTCAAGGCGGACCACAGATCCAGCATTCCAGGAATTATACATGATACGTCGTCATCAAAGGCTACACTTTTTGTCGAGCCATACCAGGTGGTTGAACTTAATAACAGAATCCGCGAATACATGTCATCCGAACGCGACGAAATAGAGCGAATCCTAAGAGAGCTATCTCTAAAAGTCAGTGAGAACACCGATGTATTCAAATCCAACATGGAGATAGTGGAAATTGTGGATTTTACCATGGCAAAGGCAGCCTTAGCAATCAAAATGAACGCTATGCCTCCACACATCAACAGAAACGGAAGAATACGCCTGCTTGATGCGAGGCATCCGCTTATACCGAAAGAACAGGTTGTACCTATTACGATAGAACTCGGTATAAATTACAAGACTCTTGTTATAACAGGGCCTAATACAGGTGGCAAGACAGTTTCGCTCAAGACCTGCGGACTCCTTACTCTGATGGCTATGGCAGGTCTCCAGATACCTGCGAGAGAGGCATCTGAAGTTTCGATTTTTGATAATATTTTTGCCGATATCGGTGATGAGCAGAGCATTGAGCAGAGTCTTAGTACATTTTCATCACACATGAGAAATCTTGTCAATATTATTGCTAACGCAAGCAAATCGACACTCGCGCTGGTTGACGAGCTTGGTGCAGGAACCGACCCTTCATCGGGAGCCGCTCTGGCAATTTCGATTTTGGAATATCTCAAATCCAAGGGCTGTAAGACCATAGCGACAACCCATTACAAGGAACTCAAACATTACGCCATCACATCGGAGGGCGTGGAGAATGCATGCTGTGAATTTGATGTTGAGACACTGATGCCGACATACAGGCTGCACATTGGGATTCCCGGGGTTAGCAACGCTTTTGCCATATCTAAAAGACTTGGCTTGCAGGACATCATAATCGAAAAGGCTAAGTCTATCATGGACAAGGAAGAACTGGATTTCGAAAGCCTTATGGCAAAGACTGAAGAAGCCCGAAAGAATGCATTTTTACTTGAGCAAAATGCGCGGAATGAATATGCGAAGGCAAAAGCCGAAAGTGACAGGATTGCAAAAATAAACGAGGAGATTGACGCAAGCAAAAAGGAGATTCTGTCAAAGGCCAGAATTTCGGCAAGGGAATATGTCGAGGAAATCTACGACGAGACTCTTGAATTGCTCAGCGAAGTTAAAAAAACCATTAAGGACAAGGACCTTGAGCTTGTCAAGGATGAGCTTAACGAGATCAAGAAACGACTGCGTGAGAAAACATCCGAAATCGACAATGCAATTACTTTGGATACGTTGAATAATTACGTGGGCGGCGATGTGCCAAAGAAGCTCAAGATCGGCGAGACGTATTTTTCCTCGACGCTTAATGTGTCCGGAATGCTTGTGGAGATTAACAAAGGCAAGTCGACCTGCGCCCTGCTGGTCGGAAATAAAAGGATAACAGTTCCGGTTTCATCGCTTCGTGATTTTGACAAGTCTAGAATTGTAACCACCACTCAAAAGGGTAGATACCAGGCAGCGGGAAGAGGGTCGGGAAGAGAAGGGTTTCAACAATCTGACACCGGTAGGTTTCAAACGACACACAAAGGCAGATTTCAAAATTCAAACTCAGGACCACAATCAAGGTCTGATACCGGCAAAGGTGTCACATTGTCGAAACGTGAGGCTTTTTCTACGGAGATTAAATTACTTGGAATGACCGCAGACGAGGCATGCGAGAAATTAGATAAATACCTTGATGACGCTGTTCTTTCAGGCATAAAGACTGTAAGAATTGTCCATGGCAAGGGAACTGGTGCTTTGCGAAGCGCGGTGAATCAGATGCTAAAGTCCGACTCCAGAGTAAAGTCCTTCCGCCTGGGCGAATTCGGCGAAGGTGACAGTGGAGTTACGATAGTGACGTTTTAGAGTCTAAGGGAAAAGGAATATCAGAAACGTAGCAAAAAAACGAAAAAAGCGTTTACATTTTCCGAAATAATGATATAATTGTTAATAATACGACAAACAAATCAAAAAAGGAGAATACATGTGAATAATAATAATTTAAAAGTTCTTAAAATATTTATTAAAAATGCATCTTTATTTGAAGAAAATTTCGAATTTGATCTATTGACTAAAATTAATACTGTTCAAGGCAAAAATGACGACGGCATAAATAACATAATTAACAGAGTTTACGTACATGATGTTCTTGCCATAACAGGTATAAATGCCGCCGGTAAAACAATTACACTTAAAACTATATCATCTATATTAAATTTTTACTTAAGACTTGAAAACCTTAATGAGATTGATGAAAATATGACTTCTTGTTTTCTGAAACCACTTTTATGCTTTGGAATGTATATCTGTGATTCTAATTACATATACAAAATAGAAACAACTATTGATAAAGAGACAGGGAATTTTCAAGATTCATGGATAA
>CAZZCN010000054.1:9951-15996 GCA_964652975.1 uncultured Oscillospiraceae bacterium
TAAAGGAAGAAACTTTATCCAGGAAACCGATTAATGCGAAGGTCAACCGGGAAAATATTTATGATGATAATTATTCAACTGAGGTTATTAGAAGTGGACTTAAGCCTGAACAGAAAGAGTATCTAAGCAAGGATATCAGTATATTTAAAAGTATTGTTGATAAGAACGCCATTAGTCTGGTAATGGATTCATTTTATCTAACTAATCATAACTTTTTCAGCACATCTGCTTTTATTAAAGGTGAGAATGACGATGACCTGACATTGTCTAATAATATTTTGAAATATTTAGATCCAAGCATTGAATACATTAAAAGGCACATAGCCGAAAATAATTATACGATTAAATTCATAAATGACCCAAAACTACATGAAGTTAAATCAATATTCAATTTAGAAAACTATCTTTCCTCTGGTACAATCAAAGGGATAGCATTGATGAACTATATTATTTCGGTAATCAAGCACACAGGATACTTTTTTATTGATGAAATAGAGATACATTTGAACAAAGCAATTGTTCAGAGCATAATTAGACTTTTTTCGGATTCATCAACCAATCCACATCATGCAACACTTGTTTTTTCTACACACTATAGTGAATTGCTTGACTGTCTTGATAGAAATGACAGCATAATTATTACCCGTAAAACCAGTGATGGTAAAATTTCAGTAAGTAATCTGGCAGAGATGCTGAAAAGAAATGATATCAAAAAGAGTGATGTATATTTAAGCGATTTTTTACAATTGGGAACAGCGCCTTCGTATAACGCATATGTTGATTTTATTAATGAAGTCAAGAAAATATCGTCAGAAGGAGCCACCTCGAAATGAGCGAAACAAGGTATCTTTTACTATATGAGGGCAGTGCTGAGAAGGCTATTTGCGATATACTAATCGAAAACGATTTACTTCATTTTAGCAAAAAGCAAATGTTGTATGATGACGGTGTAAAAGGGCTGACATACGAAAAAATACGCCCATTACTGAACTTCTCAATGCAAGTTGACGGGATTAAAAACATCAGGATATACAGAATTAAAGATAGGAAGGATATTTCTTTTAAAATCGGCCCAGTTCATAAGGAACTACTAAAAGGACCGGTTGATATTCTTACAAGGCCTGAGATAGAGATGCTGTATATAATTTCAAAAAACAAATTAGCTGATTATAGCAAATCTTACACCAGAAATAAAATGAAACCAAGCATTTACGTAAAAGACATTTTACACTGCAAAGAAATCAAAGATTATAATTTTGTCTATAAATATTTTAGTAATATAGATCTTTTACTAAAAACAATAAACACCTATCATAAAACTAAAAAAGGTGAAATAACGTTGTGGAATATTTTGAAAAGTAATTATGACGAAAAGAGAATTTGGAAATAAATAAAAAATCCAATGCAGGGAGGATCGGGTGAAAACCTTAATAATAAATGTTTTCACCCTGGGAAAAACCGCTTGTTGGCATAAAAAGCCAACAGACACCTTCGGTGTCACGCGTTTTTTCATACATATTATAGGAGGAATAGCAAATGAGAATACTTATAATTGGGGCGGTTGCGGGCGGTACATCTGCTGCGGCAAAGGCGAGAAGAAATGACGAGGCATGCGACATTGTCATCTACGAGAAGGATATGGATATCTCTTATTCAGGATGTGGATTACCGTACTATATAGGCGATGATTCGATTTCAAGAGAGACAATGGTACCCCGTGATGCCAAATACTTTAAAAGCAAATACAATGTTGATGTTCTTACCAGTCATGAAGTCAGAAAAATTTATGCCGACCGCAAGGAAATCGAAGTTTGCAATCTTGCGACTAACAAGGTTTTTACCGACAGCTATGACAAGCTGGTGATATCTACGGGTGCAACGGCCGTAATGCCTCCAATTGAAGGACTATCAGCAGACAATTCGTTTGTGCTGAGAAATGTTAAGAGTGCTGACAAAATAAAAGATTATATTATCGAGAACGAGCCTCGAAGAGCTGCGATAATCGGAACAGGGTTCATCGGTCTAGAGATGGTGGAAAGTCTTGTTAAAAGGGGTATCAAGGTAACACTCATAGAGAAGGAAAACAGAGTTATGCCTTCTCTTGACGAGGATATGTCATTTTATCTTGAAGACTATCTTAAGAAGAAAGGTGTCAAGATATTCTTAGGAAAGCAAATCGAAAGAGTCCGTGGAAGCCTTGATGACGTCGAAATAGTTTTGGATAACGGAGTTGTTATAGAGGCTGATTTTATTGTTGTTGCCGCAGGCATAAGACCACAGATTGAACTTGCCAGAGCTGCAGGGATCAAAATCGGAGAGACAGGAGCCATATGGGTTGACAAGCAGATGCAGACTTCCATAAAGGATGTCTTTGCATGCGGTGACTGCGCCGAAAGCTATTTTCTTATAAATTCAAAGCCCATATACAGACCACTTGGATCTACTGCGAACAAAATGGGACGGTTGGTCGGAGATGCGATATTTGGCAAGGATGTTGCTTTCAGAGGAATATTAGGTACAGGAATTTTCAAGGTTTTTGACATGACTGTAGCCCAGACGGGGATGAGTGAGGAAGCTTCGCGAAAAGAGGGCTTGGACGTAATCGTCTGCCATAATATCAAGCCCGACAGGCCTGAATACATGGGTGGCAAAAATCTTTTCATAAAAGCTGTGGCTCTCAAGGAATCAGGGCTCATTATCGGAGTCCAGATTATCGGTGAATCCGGTGTGGATAAACGAATTGATGTATTTGTAACCGCTATGACATTTGGTGCGAAAGCCCAGGATCTTTTTCATCTCGACCTAGCCTATGCACCACCTTTTTCAACCACGAAGGACCCTGTCATGTATACCGGAATGATTTTAGAAAATGCACTATTCAATGACAGAGAACTAATTAGTCCGACGGAGTTGGAACAAGAGATAAAGTTAAATCCATCTGTTCAGATTATTGATGCCAGGTCTGCCACACAATATGAAGAAAATCACGTCGAAAATGCGACAAATATGCCTCAGGAAGCCGTACGTAAGGCGAAAGAAACGATTGATCCGCAAAGTCCGGTGGTTGTATACTGCAACAAAGGCACTACCGGAAATGCAGTCCAGAATATCCTTATAAACAGCGGTTTCAAAAAGGTTTACAACCTTTCCGGCGGCCACCAGCTATATAAGAAAATCAAGGACATGAGAAAGCAACGAAGCGATGAAGAGAGTGAAGATGAGAGGAAACTATGAAGAAGGAACGAGATGAAGAATTTGAATTAAAAGACGAGTATGATTTTTCGAAAGGAGTTCATGCAAGATTTTATACACCCAAGAAAACGCCGACAACGATAAGACTTGATGATGACATTGTTATATATTTTAAGAAAAGAGCGAGCGAGGACAAAATCGGTTATCAGACACTTCTGAATAAGGCTCTACGAGATTATATAAATAAACATATATCCTAAACATAATCAAAATATTGCATCAAATCTTCTATTTTCAACCTCTAATAAACAAATCAAACAGCGATGTTCCGTCTTCTATGTATACACCGGACTCGCTGTTTGCTTTCTCCGAATAAACAACGACAGGATTAATAAACTTCTTGTCGCTTGAATAAAGAATAAACGGAACCGGGTCTGAAGTGTGCGTTCTAAGTGAAATGGGTGTGGGGTGGTCAGGAAGAATCAGAATCCTGAAATCCTCGCCGGTCTCCTTTTTCTTTGCGTTGAAATATGCATAGACCGGGGTTAGGATTTTCTCGTCAATCAATTCAATAGAGCGGATTTTGTTATCGAGCTCTCTTCTGTGGCCGCATTCATCAGGTGCCTCAATATGAAGATAGACGTAATCCTGCCCTTTCTCGAATTCATTAATGGTGGCATTTGCCTTACCCTCGAAATTGGTGTGAATTGTACCTGTCGCACCTTCAACTTCGATAGTGTCAAGGCCGGCGCATATCCCAAGTCCGAATATCAGGTCAACAGCTGTTATTACAGAACCGCGGATATTGTATTTGTCAGTTATCTTAGGTAAAGCAGGCTTTTTGCCCTGACCCCAGATCCATAGTGAATTGGCAGGTCGAAGTCCGCGTGCTATCCTTGAAATGTTTACAGGGTGGTCTTTCAGGATGTCGTAGCTTTTCTCCATAATATCTTTAAGAATCACATAATGAGGTTCTTTTGGAAGATAATCAGTGATTTTTCTCGTCAAAATATCATGAGGTGGAGTAAGATTGCCGGAAAGTGGTCCGTTTTTCCACAGCATGCAATGTCTGTAGCTTTTGCCGCAGTAAAATTCTTTGCCGTCATCAGCAAATTCTTTATTGATAGAGTCGATGAGAAGACAGGCTTCAGCGGTCGTAATCTCATCCGAGGAATAGTCAACCATGGTCTTATCTGAATATATTGCATCATCGGAAAGAGTTACAAGATTGGTCCTGAAGGCTACATCATCTTCGCCCATTTCAATACCCATGCTGACTGCTTCGATAGGAGACCTTCCTGTATAATACTTTGAAGGGTCGTATCCCATAACAGACATGTTTGCCGTGTCACTTCCAGGGAGGACTCCATCAGGTACAGTCTTGACCATTCCTGCGTAACCCGTCTGAGCGAGGTGGTCCATAATAGGCTTTTGAGCGGCTTCCATAGGAGTGATGCCGCCAATTTCCTCAAGGGGCAGGTCAGCCATTCCATCACAAAGTAATATTAAATATTTCATAAAACAGACTCCAAACTCTAATTTTGTTATTTCACCCTGCGGATCTTCCTTACCTTGAAACCGGGATAAGTTGAATTCCTTGATGAATCCGAGGATAACATTGCTGCAATAGCAGCGGTTATCACAGCAACGATTGTCAAATCATCCTCGTTTGTACTTTGAAGAATATTGACAGGTGCTGTATCGTTATTTTTACTTGACAATGAGGTGGCAGGTTTCGCAGGACTTTGATTGCTCTTAAGTGAAGCGACAGATTTTAATATAACAATGATGAAAACAATAAGAGTTATAATCAAAATTATGGCAATTACCAAACTAATTATCGCAGCCCAAGTCGATGCAACACTTTGTGCTTGAGACTGAAAATTATTAGTTAAGATTTCAGCTATAAAAATATAAGACATAATAAACCTCCTTGAAATAAGTGCAAAATTCACCAATATATTTGTAACATAATTTCAGACATATGGCAATGTTTATGTGGTAAAATAGTAATCAAATGATACAAATGAGGTTAATTCTATTTATGACAAAAAGAGATAAAGATATAAACAGGGACTTTGATTATTTCAAAAACAGGGAAGATAACATTTCGATTTTCATTGGAGCATATGGCAGTGGCAAATCCGAGGTTTCGGTGAATACTGCTATGTTGCTGGCTGAGATGAACAGGATTGCTAATACAGATGATTTAGATGACGAGGTAAAGCAAAATACATCTGATCAAGGACAAAAAATATCTATGGAAAGTGACATACAGGCAAACGATATCAGCAAAAAATCCTCAAACGATACAAACAGGAAAACAACCAAGGAAATCATTCTGGCGGATCTGGATGTGGTTAATCCGTTTTTTAGATCGCTTGATGCAAAAAAGTTACTTAATGAACATGGTGTAAGGGTAATATCATCGCTTTTTGCCAATACGAATTCCGAAGTCGCCTCGGTCCCTCATGAAGTGATGGCGGTTTTTGACAACAGGGATATACACGCAATTCTTGATATTGGCGGTGATGACCTTGGAGCAAGAATTGTCTCAAGTCTGAAGTCGAGAATAGTTGCATCCCCGTACTCGATATACATGGTAATCAACACAAACAGGCCGTTTACAGGCACAAAAGACAAGATAATTAAAACCATCGAAGATTTGACAAGCGCCTCTGGATTTCAGATAACTGCATTGATCAACAACACCAATCTGCTTGAGGATACAGCCGTAGAGGATTTGTTGGAATCGAACATTCTAATCAAGGAAGTTTCGGAAATTACCGGAATTCCGTTTGCGTTTTGTGCCGGGATGGATGACTTGTATCCTGAAAGTTGGGGGAATGTTGC
>CAZZCN010000054.1:16096-21533 GCA_964652975.1 uncultured Oscillospiraceae bacterium
ACAACGCTAAAGCCCTTCTTTCTTGTTTTTATATGAAAAATGTATATTGCATAATAAATATATATAATTTATACTCAATAAGTGCGTGAAACGTCACAATTTGTTAATGAATTTGAATGAATAACGTGTTATTATAGAATTCATTTGATAACAAAATAAAAATATAAAATCAAATTTTAAAATGCCGGGAGGAAATATAATGGCAAAGGTTACTTTCAGGGAAGACAGATGCAAAGGGTGCTCGCTATGCGTCACTGTTTGCCCCAAGGGAATAGTCAAGATCAAACATGAGAAATTGAATGCAATAGGCCTTCATCCTGCGGGCGTTGATGAGATGGACAAATGCACCGGATGTGCATTTTGCGCAACAATCTGTCCTGACCAGGTCATCGAGGTTGAAAGGTAGATTCATACGTTAGATTTTTAGTCTTTTTCGACATAGATTTACATTAGAAACATTGAAAGGTATTTATTAAGATGAACAAAAGAGTATTGATGAAGGGAAATGAGGCAATCGCAGAAGCCGCCGTCAGAGCGGGCTGCCGCCATTATTTCGGATATCCTATAACCCCACAGACAGAAATCGCACATTACCTTGCCAAAAGAATGAGGGATGTGGACGGCGTTTTTGTTCAGGCGGAAAGTGAAACCGCTGCGATCAATATGGTTTACGGAGCAGCGTCTGCCGGTGCGCGTGTAATGACATCATCTTCAAGTCCTGGAATAAGTCTAAAGCAGGAAGGATTTTCATATATCGCCGGTGCTGAGATACCATGCGTAGTCGTTAATATTATGAGATGCGGACCTGGATTGGGAGGAATATTGCCTGCACAGGGAGATTATTTTCAGAGTGTAAAGGGCGGCGGACACGGAGATTACAAGAACGTTGTTCTGGCACCTGCCAGTGTGCAGGAACTTTATGAACTGACTGTTGAAGCATTCAATATTGCAGACAGATACAATGTGCTGGTTATGGTCCTTGGAGACGGTTCATCCGGCCAGATGATGGAGCCTGTGCTTTTTAAGGAAACCGAAGTTATCGAAAAGCATGAGAAAAGCTGGGCGGCTGTTGGACGCAAAGGAAACGAGATACATCATACGATAAAATCCATTTATATACAGCCTGAAATTCTTGAAGACCTGAATAACAGACTTCAAAAGAAGTACAGAGAGATTGAACGCAAAGAAGTCATGGTTGAAGTGTTCAACTGCGAAGATGCCGAGATTATTATCACTGCATTTGGAACCTGTGCCAGAATTGCCAAAAATGTAATAAAACAGGCTGAGAAAATCGGAATCAAGGTCGGTCTGATAAGACCTATCACCCTTTGGCCATTTCCAGAAGAGGCAATAGCCGCAGCAAGTGAGAGCGAACACCTTAAGGCGTTTTTGGATCTCGAATTGAATGCCGGTCAGATGGTTGAAGATGTAAGACTTGCGGTCAACGGTAGGAAAAAAGTTGAATTTTACGGAAGAACCGGCGGGATGATACCATCACAGCTTGAAGTTTTGAACAAAATTCGTCAGATTCTAGACAAATAGAATAAAATTAATACTCGCAAATTAAAATGAGGATGGTCAAAAAAATGGAAAAAGTATTCACAAGAACAAAAGGTCTTATAGATATACCGTTACATTATTGTCCCGGCTGCACACACGGAATAATCCATCGAATTGTTGCTGAAGTTCTTGAAGAACTCGATATCATTGAAACAACAATAGGAGTATCTCCAGTGGGATGTACATACAACAACTACGATTATTTTGCCTGCGATATGGTTCAAGCGGCTCACGGTAGAGCACCTGCGGTTGCTACAGGGATTAAAAGGGTCCATCCGGAATCACCCGTTTTCACTTATCAGGGTGATGGCGACCTGGCCGCCATTGGTACAGCAGAAATAGTGCATGCCGCCGCCAGAAGCGAAAACATCACTACGATTTTTGTAAATAATGCGATTTATGGTATGACATCCGGTCAGCTGGCTCCTACTACATTAATGGGACAAGTTACCACAACTTCCCCGTTCGGCAGGAATGCTCATGATCATGGATATCCGATAAATGTCAGTGAAATGCTGGCTACTCTTCAGGGACCGGCTTATATCGAACGTGTATCAGTTCATGATGTTAAGCACATAAAAGCTGCCAAAAAGGCTATAAAAAAGGCATTTATGCTACAACAAAAAGGTATGGGATTTACAATGATTGAAGTACTTTCCACCTGCCCTACGAACTGGGGCGTCAGTCCTGTTGATTCTCTTGAATGGGTGAAGACCGCATTGATGAATCAATATCCACTTGGAATTTTCAAAGGCGCAGAGTTGGAGGTATAAGGAAGATGGAAGAATTTTCAATAATAGTATCAGGTTTTGGCGGACAGGGTGTGCTGTCTGCCGGCAGACTTATTGCAACAGCAGCATTAATAGAAGGTAAAGAGGTCTCATGGCTTCCTTCCTATGGTCCTGAAATGCGTGGAGGCACTGCAAACTGCAGTGTTATAATTTCGGATGAACTTATAGGTTCTCCGCTAATCAATGAATGTGATGTTTTAATTGCACTTAATCAGCCATCACTAGAAAAGTTTGAATCAGCTGTAAAGCCTGACGGCACTATAATACTGGACTCCTCACTTATAGAATTAAGGCCGAAACGCACAGATATAAAGGTAATAGAAATTGCTGCTTCGCAAATCGCATCAGATATGAACAACATGACGTTTGCAGGTATTGTCTTATTGGGAGCACTTTCATACAATCAAAAATGCTTCACAAGAGAAAGCTTTGAACTGGCACTTAAAGATGTCCTTCCATCAAAGAAGCACTACATGATACCTCAGGAAATGGAAGCGTTTGATAAGGGAAAATAAGTAGTAAATTGAAAATAAATGAAAAATCAAATGTAAATATTGTCTTAAATCAATGTAAAATATGAATGCTAAATTTCATATCGCGGTTGAATAAAACCCCATCTTTGAGTATAATAAAACAAAGACTCGAAGCGGGAGGATCATTATGAAAGAATTTTCTTATGACCAGGCATTTCTATTCAACACAGGGTCCGATATTATGAGTTACAATCTGCTGGGAGCTCATCCTGTCAGCAGTGAAGAAGCCGGGGACGGCTATATTTTTTCCACTTGGGCTCCCACAGCGAAATCAGTGTCCGTTGTTGGAGATTTTAATAACTGGAATCAGACAGCAAATGTGATGGACAGAATGGGTGAGACCGGGATGTTTTCGGCCACCATAACAGGCGCCCGCAAATGGGACAAATACAAATATTTCATAACAACGGCAGATGGCAGACAGCTTTACAAAGCCGACCCATATGCATTTCACAGTGGGACGAGACCCGAAACATCCTCTGTTCTATATCCGCTCGATGACGGTTTTATATGGAATGACCAGTCTTTTATCGAGCAGAGGGATTTTGGTACTACTAATAATAATAATTTTAACAATAACAACAACAAAGATGATCTTAATCCATCCAATGAACAGAGAAATTCAAATACTAACCAATCAGTAGAACAGAAAAAATTTGGTAATAGTCAATCCGGGAATCAATTTAACTCTTATGGACAGACTATTGATGCCCCTCTCAATATTTACGAGGTTCATCTTGGTTCGTGGCGCAAACATGCCGACGGATCTTTTATGAACTACAGGGATATCGCAGTACAACTGGCGGATTATCTTGTTTCCATGGGTTATACACATGCCGAACTGCTGCCTGTTATGGAGCACCCGCTTGATGATTCGTGGGGATATCAGGTGACAGGATTTTACAGTCCTACCAGCAGATTCGGGGATCCTTCGGACTTCAAGTTTTTCGTAGATCATTTGCATTCGAAGGGCATCAAAGTAATACTTGACTGGGTTCCCGGGCATTTCCCGAAGGATGATTTCGCACTTGCCAGATACGACGGATCGGCTTTGTTTGAATATGCTGATGACAGAATCGGCGAGCACAAGGAATGGGGGACATTGGTTTTCAACTATTCCAGGGATGAAGTCAGGTCATTTCTTGCATCGAACGCAATGTACTGGATTGGCGAATTTCATGTTGACGGAATCAGGGTTGATGCGGTTTCCAGCATGCTATATCTGAATTACAACAGAACGAATTTCATTGCAAACAAGTATGGCAGTTTTGAGAACCTTGAGGCTGTATCGTTTCTTCAACAACTTAATGACACTGTAAAGCGAGAGTTCCCGGGTGTCATGATGATAGCCGAGGAATCAACCGCTTGGGCGAAGGTAACAGCACCGACTTCTGATGGCGGCCTGGGATTTACTCACAAGTGGAACATGGGGTGGATGCACGATACTCTTGAGTATACATCACGGGATTATATCTATCGCAGATGGCATCATTCACAGCTTACATTTTCAATGCTTTATGCATTTTCCGAGAAGTTTATATTGCCATTGTCTCACGATGAGACAGTGCATGGCAAAAAGTCACTTATTGATAAGATGCCGGGCGACTACTGGAAAAAGTTCGCATCGCTCAGGTCGCTTTTCGGCTATATGATGGGTCAGCCGGGAGGAAAGCTTACTTTCATGGGTGGCGAATTCGGACAGTTTCTCGAGTGGAGGTTCTACGAACAGCTGGAGTGGAACCTGCTGGAATTTGACATGCATGCCAAACTGCTGGAGTACGTCAAGACCATCAATCACATTTATCTGGAGCATAAGTCGCTTTGGGAGAACAACATCAACTGGGAAGGATTCCAGTGGAACAATGCAAATGATTCTCAGAACAGTGTGTACTCTTTTTCACGTAAATCTGCGGACGACGAAGAGATTCTTATAATATTGAATATGCAGCCAACTCCGATTTTTGAGTATAAGATCGGAATAAATAACTGCAACTCTTATGAATTGCTGCTTGATTCGGATGCCGAAAAGTTCGGTGGTAGCGGATATATGAACAACATGTGCCATTATAACCATAATCCTGGCAAGGCCGACAAGAATGGCAAGGGATCTTGCGAGAACGGAGCGAAGACGATTTTTAACAGTAGCGGGGAAGGACTGGACGGCTTCCCGTGTTCGATAACTTTGCCCATACCACCCCTGTGCGCGCTTTACTTGAGACAGAATAAGGACTAGAATCAGAAGCCCGAAAACGTAACAAGAAGAAAAAACTGTTAACAGTAGATAGAAACTGGAAACCAGAAGCCAGAAACCAGAAACCGGAGTAAGAAATAAAAAAGAACCAAAACCAGAAAATAGTAGCTTTATATAGAAAATTTTAATATGAACAAGTATTGAACATATCAAAACAACGTCCACCTCCAAGGATGGAGTTGCAAATATGCTAATGATCAAATAAGTTAAAAGGAGAGATGTAAAATGCCTAAGAATCAAATGATAGCCATGATCCTGGCCGGCGGGCAGGGAAGCAGGCTCGGTGTCCTGACAAAGTATCT
>CAZZCN010000055.1:0-3196 GCA_964652975.1 uncultured Oscillospiraceae bacterium
GGTGATAAAATATGAAGAAAAAGAGAGCTATACTTATTACATCAATCGCACTTTTTATAATTTCAATTATTTTGATAACATACTCAATAATTCTAATAAAAGGATCTAATGACCGAGCAGCTGAAATGCTTGATGAATGGGACGCCTTTGTCAATCAACAATCATCAGTTGGTTCTGATTCGTCTAGTACGGTTTCTAGCGCTGTTACAAGCTCTGAGGACAATTCATATAATTCAACAACAAATTCGTCATTAGCCGTATCCTCAGCATCGACATCCAGCAATAAACCCAGATATAAGCCTGAGTTATATTGCCTTATTACATTTCCAACAATTGACAACAGAAAAGTTGTAGCTGTAAATGGAACCACAGACAAAGACCTGCGCGGTTCAGCCGGACACGCAAAATACTCCGTAAACCCTGGCGAAATTGGAAATTGTCTTATATTCGGTCACCGGGATGGAGTATTTCGCGGATTTGGAAAGTTGAAAATAGGAGATAAGATTATTATAAATACAAAATCTAAAAAATTTGAATATACAATCATACGTATGCAAGTATTAAATCCTAAAGACATGGCAATCAAAAAATCATCCGATGACCAAAAGCTTCTTACTCTAGTCACCTGCTATCCATTTAACTATATCGGAGCTGCACCATTCAGATACGTTATAAAAGCTCAAATGAAATAATTTATTTTCCTGGCAATATTGTTTAGACAGAAAGTAATCGAAATTAACAAAACAAATCATAAAGACCCTCACATTTTCAGCGGGGGTCTTTAATAAGTCAAAAAATATTTATTACTTATAAGTTTTCTTTTTACCTGTATGTTACAAAATTTTGTGTTAACAATATGCATCCATTTCCCATTGTAACTCCGACTCCAAGGTACTTGCTGTCACGCAATATATTTTTACGATGTCCTGCACTGTTCATGAATGCTTCGTGTGAGTAAATTGCACTTGCATGATTCTTTGATATGTTCTCTGCACAGTTGGCGTACAAAACTCCTGCTGCTTTCATTCTGTCAACCATTGTAACTCCCGAAAGACTTGTGTGACTGAAATAATTGTTTTTAACCATATCGCTTGAGTGCGATCTAGCGATAGTTGCCATTTTGTCATCCCATAAGAAAAGAGCAATACCCTTGCGACTTCTAATTGCATTGGCAAGATAAAAACTTATTCTCTCGTAGCTTGCTGCCAGTGCAGCACTTGGTGTTCCATAATAACCAATTTTTAGTTCTGTAGCTTTTTCTATAATTTGAATTGATGTCAGTGCATTTCCGTCAATATTGTCATAAAAACATGTTGCATAACTTGATCCTGTGTAGAATATATCTTTTTGGTCCAGATTCGAAATATTGTAATATATGTTGCCTTTTTGAATTCTCGTTACCGGCGAACCGAATTTGCTTAAGAAAGAGCTGCGTACTGTGGTACGACCAGTTCCGATTTTTATTCCATTATAATTTAGATAAGTGCTGTTAGAATATGCTCCAACTACTCTATCCCCTGAAATTCCTATCATAATAAATCTTTTATATTCTGACTTATATACATACCAGGTAAATCCATATTCACTTAATTCTTTTGCATTTGGCTGCCCATATTCTGATACAACCTGTGACAGTGTCTGCCCGATAAGATTAGTCAATGATATTTCGGATGTTGAAACCGGTTTGACTGAAGTAACAGTTACAGGCTTTGGTGTAGGAGTTGCAGCCGGTTTTCTGGTTGGTATGGCTGTAGGCTTGATTGTTGTAATAGTAGTTTGTTTTACTATTGGTTTAGCTGTAGGTTTGGTTGTAGGTTTGGCTGCAGGTATTGCCGTAGGTTTAACTGAAGTGGTCACAACAGGCTTTGTCGTTGGATTTAAAGAAGGCTTAGCTGTTGGAACAGTTGTTACCTCGGTGTTAACCTGATTAATTGATGAATTTACAGATTCTGATACTGGAGTCTCTGTAGGATTAAGGCTAGAATTAACAGATGGTTGGATAACAGTAGTTGGATGTTCTGAAACATTTGAAGATGAGTCGGATTTCATAATACTTGAGTTAAGTAAACTAGAAAGTAATGTTTCGCCTTCTGTCTGTGCAGATACAATCTGCAAGCACCCTGTTACCATAATACTAAGTGCAACTACCAAAAAAACAATAAAAAAAGACTTCTTTGCAAACTTCACGTGCATTCACCTCTCCCTTTTGAGAAACACGTGCGGGTTTGAATCAGTCTTCGCCCGTCGTGTATCCACTGGCATCTGGCTACCATGGATGCAATTGCATCTTTAGGTCCTTTAGTTTTGCGTCCCCGCCTTTCGACGAGTTTGCCTTTTTCAATGAATCACAACTTGATTCATTATTAATTTTCAATATAAATGCCAAAATCATATTAATTGCTTGTCGATTTCGGTATTTATAGCTTGATTATATTCTTTTTCAAATTTTAATCAACATGTTTTTTAAAAGCAATTGTTAACTTTTTGTAAACAATAAAACCCCTGTCGTTTAGGACAGAGGTTTTATTTAATCAATTATAAGTTAATTCGATGATTCTATTGTTAGTCTATTTTCTGTCTGATGCTCTGTATTTAAGGAATAATGAAGCACTTGCCAGTAAAAGTATCAATCCTATTGTCAGGAAAAGGTAATCGTTAGTTCCGGTTTGTGGATCTTCCTCTTCGTCTTCTTCTTCCTCGGTTTCATCACTGGTATTAAGTATAACTACTTCTTCTAGTTCACTATTCTCTATTGTAACCATTATTGGAGTTGAATCCAATTTGTACCCAGTTGGTGCTGTCACTTCTTTTAAGTAATATATTCCGTTGTCTATTTCTATTTCAACTATTCCATTTGCGTCGGTTATATATTGGGTCTCATCTGCAAGAACTGTCAGAGCTTCGTCGGTATATATTTCAAAAACTGCTCCGGGCAAATATGCTAATGTCGCTGCATCCTGCTTGACTATCCTTAACAAGGGTGCCGGGGTCGGTGTTGGTGTCGCTGTTGGCAACGGTGTTGGTGTCGCTGTTGGCTCCGGAGTAGGTGTCGCTGTTGGCTCCGGAGTAGGTGTCGCTGTTGGCAACGGTGTTGGTGTCGCTGTCGGCAACGGAGTAGGTGTCGCTGTCGGCAACGGTGTTGGTGTCGCTGTCGGCAACGGTGTTGGTGTCGCTGTCGGCAACGGTGTTGGTGTCG
>CAZZCN010000055.1:3296-12309 GCA_964652975.1 uncultured Oscillospiraceae bacterium
GGTGTTGGTGTCGGTGGTACCGGCGTTGGTGTCGGTGGTACCGGTGTTGGTGTCGCTGTTGGTACCGGAGTTGGTGTCGGTGGTACCGGTGTTGGAGTAGCTGTAGGTACCGGTGTAGGTGTTGATGTAGGTACCGGTGTCGCTGTAGGTGTAGGTGTTGGTGTAGCTGTAGGTACCGGTGTCGACGTTGGGGTTGGGGTAGGTGTTGACGTCGGTGTAGGTGTCGGTGTCGGCGACGGTGTTGGAGTAGGTGTTGACGTCGGTGTAGGTGTCGGTGTCGGCGACGGTGTTGGAGTTGCTGTAGGTGTCGGCGACGGTGTAGGTGTTGCTGTAGGAGTATGTGTCGGCGTTGGTGTCATTGTAGGTTTCGGTGGGCACGCTTTGCAATAAAAGAATGAAACATGGCTTACGTCTTTAACTCCTGTAGCAGAACTCTGAGTTATAATAACGTCACTGCCAGAAAATGAAACTGAATAATGTGACGATTTACCTGATGGATAATCTATCAGATCAAGTGCTGATCCATTTACTTTATATACCCAATAATAAATGCCAGCTTTTATTGTGATATATTTCAATATACCATATTGCAACTGAACAAGACTTCCGTTATCGTTGTACATTGATTCAGGCCAGCTAGGTGGCGTAAATTTAACAGAATTTTTCCAGTTAATACTTCCTGCATCTGCCTTCAATCCATATACACTGTCTGTCGGTAATTCGTCGTAATCCTGATTGGGATTGTCATCCATGCTGGATGATCCGACTTGTATTGTTGCTCCGGGTACTGTTACAGCAAAAATATTTATTGGATTTATTAATGTAACCAATAAAGAGAATGCTAACAGTATGCTTATTGATTTGTTTTTCATCTCTCTCACCTCCTGAGATTATTTTGTTCAGTAATATTTTAGTTTGCTTTTTTCTTAAATAGTAATTACTTTTCTTCTCTTATTCAGGTTATATTTTTTAAATAAAAAAAACCTCGCCTATGCAAAATGCTAAAGGGAGGTTGCGCTACTGGCTCTTCATATCCCAAGCGCCCATTTACAGGATATGTGTCAAAGCTCCTTATATAAGAAATAAATTTGTAATATTTCTATTTGTTTTGATTATAGTTTAATTGTTTATCTATGTCAATAGTTATTAACCGTAAATGACGGGTATTATAGGATTTTGCGGCATTTTTGTTAATTGCCTCTATTTTGCCATATTATTGCTTATGGTTTGCAAGAATATATTCACGTAATATTTCTGTAATTATATTATTTCACGATGCAGCCATTTGCCCTTCAAATATCTTATGCTAAACAATATTCCTCTGAAACTCCAGTCAGCATACATTCCTATCCAAATACCGAAAACTCCGAACCCTAATATTATGGCAAGATAATAACCAACAGTCATACGTAAAAACAGCATTGAAAATATTGATATCGCAGTTGTATATTTCATATCACCCGATGCTCTTAGAATTGACGGAATAACAAATGATAATGTCCAAACAACCGGAGAAACGAGAAAATTAGTTCTGGCAATAAACACCATTTCGTTCGCTATATATGGGTCTGTAGTGAAAAGACCGGCTATCGGCCTTGCAAAAATAGCCAGTATAATCGATATTGATGTTAATGCCAAGGTTGACAGCAAGATGATTATACGCGAAATATTTTTTGCGTTTTCCTTGTTCCTCATTCCAAGATATTTGCCGACAAGCGGCACCGCTGTTGCAGCAGCGGTATTGCCAGGTATATTGTAGAATACTGCAATTGTGTTTGACAATGCATTAACCGCCATAGCTTGTGTTCCCAAAGAAACGGCATATGTCTGTGTTACTAGCCTTCCACCGGAAAAAAGCATGCTTTCAACACATGAAGGAACCCCTATCAGCAATATAGCCCTTTGGATTTTCCATTCAATTTTAGCGGGAATCCATTTGTCGATTGTCAAAACACTGTTACCTCTTTTTAAAAGAAAAAGTCCAGTACCGGCACCCAACATCCTGGAAATAACCAGGGAAAGTCCTGCTCCGGCAACTCCCATTTTAAATAATTTTATAAAAATCAATCCAAACAACATGAAGGATACATTAGTGACAATCACCCCTATCAGTGAAAGCTTTGGGTTGCCACTTCCTCTGATAGAGGCTGTTGTTATTGCATAAATCGATAAAAACGGAAATGAAATAGCTGCAAATATGAAATAGATTTTTCCCGCGTTAAAAACAGCTGCCTCTGCATTTCCGAAAATCATTCTAAGTATCTGAGAAGGAAAAACAAGCATTAGTGCTGTAATTAAAAATGCAATGCTTAAAGATGTAAGCATTGCTTGAACACTGGCTTTGCTGGCGGATTTAGTATCCCCTCTTCCACAATACTGCGCAACGACAACAGTTGCACCAATTTCCAGCGAAAGAAAAATCTGTTGAATCAAATAGTTAAGTGATTCCACCAGATTAACACCGGAAATTGCAGCCGCACTGATATTTGAAACCAGCATAGCACTTATTACCCCCATAAATGCAATAGCAAACTGTTCAACAAAAACAGGCAGTGCAAATGCACCTATTTCTCCAATATTTTCTTTTATGTTAAACAGTTTTTTCAAGACAATACCTCTATTGTTTATATGCCGCGAAATTTATCTGGTGTTTTATTAATCTGATTCCATATTATACCGATGACTAAATTCCAATATTGCTAGTTTGGTTTCTATCGGAATATATAATTTAACAGTTTTCAACTATATACCACTTAGCTCAAATGAATTTTTCTCGTCGGGTAATGTTAATTTTAAAATAAACATTTAGTTGTTTACGATAATAATATTTTTTCTACACGGCGCAGTTCATCACGTATTTTTATTTTCTGTGGACATTTGTCTTCACAATATCCACAGTCAATGCAGTCTTTAATCGTTTTACCCTGTTTCGGGTCTGACATGTAGTATGCAAAGTCGTCTATTGCGTGCTGTTTCAGATCATATACATTATAATATGTGTAATCATTGAATATTCGAGAAATGGCTATATTTTGCGGGCAGGGTTGACAATAGTTGCAGCCTGTACAGTACAGGTCGTTGAATTTTTTTAGTTGTTCCATCGAGTCAGCAATATTTTGCCACTCGCTTACAGTCAGGATTGCTTCTTTACTTGCAACCGCGCAATTTTGTTCCATCATTTCCATGGTTTGCATTCCTGACAACGCACATGAAATATCAGGGTTGCCAATTACAAATTTAAGTGCGAGCTCATATGTGGCGAGTGATTGCTTTCCGGTAAGCCTTTCGTACAATTTTGCAGGCGCGGCAAGTCGCCCTCCACCTACCGGTCCCATTGCTACAACTCCCAATCCCTTTGATGCAGCATATTTGATCTGATCCTCGCATGAACGATCAAGGAGATTATATTGAACCAGAACCGTTTCTAACATTGGTGCATTGTCAATAATATATCTCATATTTTCGGGAGAGTCGTGAAATGAGAACGAAATGTGCTTAATCAAGCCTTCATTCTTTGCTTTCATCGCTTCTTCAAGTAAATTCATTTTTATCAGTTTACTGTCAAATGCGTCTTTGTTAAGTCCCCAGAAATGATAAAAATCAATATACGAAGTATCCATTCTTTTCAAACTTATCTCAAGTATTCTGCGATAATCGCCTGCTTCTTTGATTTGATCCCCCAGAGGAATCTTTGTGGAAAACATTACTTTGTCCCTTACAGATTTAAGCGCCTTGCCAACTATGTATTCACTGTTGCTGTGCAGATAGTAAAATGCACTGTCGTAATAATTAACACCATTCTCATAGGCTTTCTGTAAAAGTGGTATGGCCTTCTCCTCATCAATTGTCCATTGACCATCCTTTTCCAGTTCAGGAAGCCTCATGCAGCCAAATCCCAGTGTCGAAATTTTTTCGCCGGTGTTACCGAATTTTTTATAGTTCATAGGAATATTTCCCCTTAATCACGTATATTATATTTCATTTTACTATAACATATGTTTTGTGGTTAAAAAAGAGGTTGTTACTCATTGTTATAAAACAATGAGTAACAACCTCTCTATGGTAGAATCTGCAAACAGCAGATTCTCCTTTTACATTTTTCTAGCTTTTCTTCTTCCTGTTTTTTAGACAACTTTTACTTTTACTTTATAAAAATAAATGAATATCGGGTTTTAGATCAGCATTCCACCTTAACCTCTTCCTCCAGGAACTCCCCCTTGTCGTCATACGCATGTTCTTTTGAACCTGTAGCTCTAATGATAAAACCACCAAGCAGCCCGCCGCCGAAAGCAAGAATTATAGTAATAGCAATGCCTGCCAGCTGTGCTATTGCAATACCGGGAACAACCAGAATTGCTATAAGTCCACCTAGAAGTCCGGGCATGCCGTGAAGGTTATGCACGCCGCATGTATCAACAATTTTGAATTTGCTTTGCATTTTGGGACCTATGAAAATGTAACCGACAACACATAACGCTCCTGCCAGCAAACCAATCCCAAAAGCACCATAAGGACTGACAAGATTGCATGTTGCACCAATTGCCACGCCGCCGGCGAGTGAAGCATTTGCTATATCGGCAATTGCCGGTTTTTTTCTTAAAAGCGAACTTGCAACGAAAGTGCATAATGTAGCGCCGCATAAGGCCAGCACAGTATTGATTACTGTCTGTTGAAACTGGTCGGCAGGAGCTATTGCACTGCAAAAACTCGGCCAGAAAATCCATAGCACCATGGATCCAAGCATTGAAAAACGGTCAGATGTACAATCCCCCTCAACAGCAATGTCCCTGTGGCAGCTGCTAGTCAATGCAAACGCCAGACCTAATCCAAAAAACGCTCCGAATGCATGGATTATTATAGAACCTGCTGTATCTGTGAATCCTTTTGTTATCGAAAGCCCTCCATCAAGAACGAGCCATTCATTAATCATATAAACCGGAACAACAAGTATTCCAATAAGCGCATATTGAAAAGTTTTAATCCTCCCAAGAACAGCGCCCATGGCTATTAAAGCTGCTGCTGCAGCAAATTCCGCTAGCAAGAATGATTCGATGCTATCTGCTGCTACTGCCGAAGCAGATATGACACCTGTAGAACGGAGAAAAAGATAAAAAGGAAGCACGGAGGCTACTACCAGATATGTTCCGGTAGTAGCGCTATAACCATATTTTTTGACAAAAACCATTAAAAATCCAAATCCGACCAGAAGCATTGCAAGAATTCCTATAGAAAAATTATACTGTTGAACCTGACGAAGTCCTTCTTCAATCGATCCTTGAACGCTAGCTTCTGCGTTGACAACGCTTGAGAAAAGCTGCATTACAAAAACTGTAATTAATACCATTGATAATTTCACTTTTCGTTTCATTCTATTATTGTTTTAATCCTTTCTTTTACTGGGATGTTTTGTCTGTTTCGCTCAACCAAATTTTCTTATTATGATTAATTTGGTTGGCCGAATTTGCACCTCCTAAATGGTGCAAAAGGACAATACTCCCTGTCTGAAAAATTGCATTTTTCAGACTAATCCCCATTGATTACACTTATGCAGAAAATATGCATAATCCCCATTGATTATGCATCCAACTGATTTTTATTCACAAAGTTTACCATATACAGTTCTGATTTACCACATAAAATATTCGAATTAAATAATTATTTTGCAATTTACAAGTTACATGTTTTCATTTTAGTTAATTATTACGATATTAATATATATATTTGGCAAATTTTTGAAATATTAGCATCAATTAATTTCATTATTCTATTATTGTTTTATCCGAACATTTGATTCGTTTCCAAGCAAAATAACTGCTTACATTTCTATATAAAAATAGTATAATGTTCTATGAATATTGGTAACTTCAATGATGAATTTATAGTATAAGATGTTGAATTCATTAGTTTTAGTGGTTTTACAAAGTTTATTTTATTTTGCAATAATTTGAAAGGTTTTATGGCGTCAATGCCATATAGGGTTGACTTTAATGAATGTAGTTAGATGGGGTATTATAGGTCCTGGAAGAATTGCGCATCAATTCGTAGCCGCAGTAAATCATCTGGAAAATGCAAAAGTGGTCGGGTGTGCTTCTAAAAGTAACGACCGTTCAATACAATTCGCTGAGAAATATAATCTGAAGAGTTTTGACTCATATGAGAACCTCGCTAAAAGCAATGAGATAGATGCTGTGTATATTGCAACCACTCATAATTTTCATTATGAGAATATGTTGCTTTGTATCCAAAACGGAAAGCATGTCCTGTGCGAAAAAGCTTTTACGATAAACAAGGTTCAGTCAGATAAAGTTTTTGAGGAGGCCAGAATTAATAATGTTTTTGTAATGGAGGCAATGTGGGTAAGATTTTTGCCTGCGTATAAATGGGCTAAAACACAGATTGATAATGGTGCAATTGGAACTCCTGTCTTAATTACAGCGAATCTCGGCGATCAATTTCCTTTTGACAAGGATTCAAGGGCGTTCAATATCAACCTGGCCGGCGGCGGAGTTTTGGACATTGGTATTTATCCGCTTTCAGTGGCAGCGAATTTTTTCGGAAGCGAACCGGTTGAAGTTAAAAGCGTTGTTCATATCGGCGATACTGGTGTTGATTATAGCGGGGGTGTTTCGTTAATCTATAATGGCGGAGAGGTTGCTTCTATAAGTTATACAATGCTGGCAAATCTGGATAACCGGGTTGTAATTTGTGGAACCAAAGGCAAGATTGTCATAAACAATATTTTTGCTAACTCAGGGGCCGTTATGAAAACGGATAGTGAAGAAATATTATTCAATGAAACCTACGAAAATGGATTTGTGTTTCAAGTTACCGAGGCAACAGAGAAAATATTGAATGGCGAGCTGGAAAGTTCCGTCATGTCTTGGCATGACACGTCAAATATCATGGGGATTTGTGATAAAATAAGATATAATGCAAAATTATATTACCCGGAAGAGTCATCTGATTCAACCCGGCTTATCTAGAATCTCAGGTTTTAAAAGTTAATTTGAGTGGGTCGCCTTAATCTCAGGCTATAAAAGTTTGTGTGAGTAAGTAACCTTTATCTCAGGTTTGAATAGTTTGTGTGAGAGTGTCAACTTTTGAAAGGAGTTTACAATGGAAAAAGAAAATTTAGAGTATTCGACAATAGATGAGTACATTAATCTGTTCTCTCCTGAAATTCAGGAAATCCTCAAAACCTTGAGAAATGTTATTAAAGAAGCTGCGCCGGATTCTGCCGAAAAAATAAGTTATCAGATGCCCACCTTTACGTTAAAAGGCAAAAATCTGATTCATTTTGCGGCATATAAAAATCATATCGGAATTTATCCGACACCAAACGGCATTGATTCATTCAAAACGGAATTGTCGGTATACAAGGGTGGCAAAGGTTCTGTCCAATTTCCTATTGACAAGCCTCTCCCCTACGATTTGATAATAAGAATCGTTAAATTCAGGGTCGGAGAAACACTCAAGAAAGTTTGATTTCAAAAGTGCCGTGTGTATTCACCCTCATCATAATACTGTTTTATTGACTATTTGAAGAGTCTGCATATTTTATTTGATTGTTATTGATTCCGTATAAAAGCCCATTTTATAAAAAGATTGTCAATCAAAATCTATATTATCGCCTTCCATAATCCGTGCAAATTACAATAGGCATAAATTGCAACAGATTCATCCGCCAACTCATTATATGAAAAATTACACGGATTTCCTTCACAATTAGGAACTACATCCTCATCAGCCGAGCTATGGACAACTTCGACTTTTGTCGAGTGAACGTGATATAAAAATTGAACACTTGGTTGATCGTTCGGCATCAAATATGTTATTTCAACTTTTCTTTCAGTTACCAGAGCCACCCATTGTATATAGTGTTCTGATGTCATTGGATGGAGCACTGCACCAATCGATACATCGAGTTTCCCATCGTATCTGATTGCAATCGGAACATGTTTTTCGACTGAAGCATCAACAGAGTTGGCTATCAGCTTTTTCATCGGCTGACCACAGCAAACCAATTCGCCGCCGCCATCCACAACAATAGTGACAATCTTTCCACACTCTTCACATCTGTAAAAATTTGAGTTTTCCATATAATATCCTCACTTTCATAAAAAAATAGACTATTCAATAAAACCATACTTTGTCATTACCATAGATCTCTTGAGCTTGAAAGAACTTTTATGTCATGGAAAGACACGTCAAATATAATGGGGATTTGTGACAAAATCAGATACGCTGCAAATTTTCATTACTCGGAAGAATCAGACATTTAGTTAAGTATGGGACATTTGCAACGGTTGCATTTTTCTTGATTAGTGTCACATTGATTACCACAGGCTATGCAAAATATGAATTGGTCGCGGGTCTTGTCATATTTTTCGTAGATATAAAACCCTGCATGATGGCGGACAAAATCACCGATTTCAAAATAATCGTAATATTTGCGATTGTTATCAACTTCCAAAGGATGGTTTTTGCCTGCGTTATCACGAATAATAACTGTATAAACAGTGACATTTTCCATTACATAATCTTCATCTGATGTATCTCTTCTTCTCTTTTTGTTTTCGATTCTTTTATCTACAACTTGTCCGTCCCAGGTGGAATCTTTCTTCTTCCTTATTGTCTGAAAAAATGCAATTAAAATAAACATCCCTCCAATTGCAAAGCCATAATAAAGTGCCTGCGGATTCTTAAGGTCTCCGGCGCCATTCTGACCTGCTATAAAAAAACCAACAATAGCAATAACCGCAAGTATCAATGCAAAAATCCCCGCCCATCTTTTAGTGTTCTTTAGATATTTTGCGAATGCTGGATCATTGATTTTGGGTGAAAAACCAACAAGGTTGTTTGGATTATATATTGTGTGTGAGATGTTTGTCATATCTACAGGATTTGCTGGGTTTGCAGTATTTGCTGAATTGAAAGGACCTTCTGAATTAAGGCTTGTTCCACATTTTGGGCAGAATTTAGCACTGTTGTTGATTTGTTCTCCACAATTGGT
>CAZZCN010000055.1:12319-20835 GCA_964652975.1 uncultured Oscillospiraceae bacterium
CATAAATAGATACCTCGCTTCCTATTTATTGTTCAAAAAATTGAATTTGTATCGTTTGTCTGACATTTTGACAAGCCATACAGAAAATAATGATATTAGTACTCCCAAAACAATTCCGGCAAGTATATCTGTTGGATAATGAAAAAAAAGATATAATCTTGAAAAAGCAATAAATGTCGCCAGTATCAGTGCAAAAATACCGAGTTTCTTATGAAAAATAAAAATCGTTACTGCGGATGCGAATGAATTCAAAGCATGGCCTGACGGAAAAGAAAAATCAACCGGGTTTTTAATAAGCAAAATTACATTGTGATCAATCCACGAAGGTCTAGGTCTTGCAAAAATGTTTTTTAGCAGCAGGTTGCCGGACAAAGCACCAAGAGTCATTGCGATTAGCATCGTAATACCACATAATCTGTATTTCTTTGTAGATATAAAAATCGTTGCTAGGATTATCCATATTATTCCAAATTCTCCAATATAAGATAATCCTACCATTATCGGGTCAAGAACAGGATTATGTAATTTTTGAATATTGTATAGAATATCAAGTTCCATCTATTGTCTACCCTCTAATGTCTATCCAAACCTGTGCATCCTTATTTTCTGTATTTAGCAACTGTCCCTGCGTGTACTAAGCTTAGAATACTGTCTTGTTCAGTACGTAATGTGCAACCTTGTTCCTGTATTTAGCAACTGTCCCTGCGTGTACTAAGCTTGGAATACTGTCTTGTTCAGTACGCAATGCGCAACCTTGTTCCTGTATTTAGTAGCAATATCTGTGTATCCTACGCTATTTATTACTATTTTAATTGATTTACTAATTCATCTATAACCGAATCTTCATTTTTGGCTTTCTCGGAAATATCAAAAACTGATTTATATCCAGCGCGGTCCTGCAGAGCACTGTTGCCTGAAGCGACTACCAGATTTATTTTTTCACTTGACTTGGTTTTGAGGAAAGACCTCATTGTAGGCGAAGGTTTACCTGCCCACATTGGTGAGACTGCAATGATGTCATCATATTCTGTTACATTGCCTTTCAAGTGATAATCAATCGGTTTGTCTGTGACAGAATAGAAACCACCTCTAATGAATCCCAAAATACCATTCCATTTCATATTGTCAGTAATTTCAATTAATTCGCAGGAAAGCTTGACCGCGATCTTCTCTGCAATTCTCCTGCTTGTCCCTGTCCTGGTAAAGTAAACAACCTTGTAACTCATGAAAATTTCCTCCTAAAATACTATTGTCAGTGCTTAATTCTTATTTTTATTATTTCCATCAGTTTATTGTATTCATTATGTTTTTGCAACAAATATCTAATCGTAGCATAACGGAATTTTACAAATGTCCTAGTATAGACATGGCGTACTGTGTCGGCGTCATCCCTGTCGCCTTTTTGAAGTGTCTGGAAAAATAATGGACTGATGAATACGAAAGCCTGTCAGCCATATCGGTGAAATTGCATGACTCTTCACGGATCAATCTTTTGATTTCTTCAATCTTAAGATTCCGGTAATATTCCATAACTCCAATCCCTTTGATTGTTTTAAAAAGAAACTTCAAATTGGTTTTGCTTTGATTGGAAAAACTGCAGACATCATCGAATGAAATGTTGTTATATAAGTTATTTTCAAGGTATTTGATTATTTTTTCGGTCTTTTCATCATCGAATCTTTGCTTTGTAACAGTTGAGATTTTTTTCGTCTTATTGACACTTCTACCCTTCCTTAAAAGTGAAATAAGTAGCAGTTCAAGATTGATTTTGATAAGCTGTTCACTACCGATGGCGGCATTTTTGCGTTTCTTCAATTTCTTCAGAAACGTGTCATCCAGGGGCGATGAGTATGCATTTTTCGCCTCAGATATTATATTGGCAAGTAGTTTGCTTTCGTAATCCTCGCCTTTTATTATCTTTCCTTCGAAAAACTTCATGGAGGGTGATTTACATTCAAACGATACAATTACAAGATTGGGCGCTATCTGGCCGTTAGCCCAAAGGTTATGGAACTCATTGGGTTTGTGAAAAATCATCTCGCCATGCTTTAGCTTGTACCCGGTTTTATCAGCCATAACCTCGATTTCGCCTTTGTCGACATAAACAATCTCCCAGAAATTATGACTTTCTCCGTGAAAAATATAATCTCTGGCATATTCGAAGTAATGTATGGTGACAATATTTCTAATCGTAATCTCTTCCATCAAAGGAATTTTAATGTAATCCACAATCCGTAACCGCCTTAAGCACATTATAAAGACTTTTACCGATTCTTACAATGTAAATGTTTCAGCTGGATAAAATATTATATTAGTTGTTTTGAATTGTATAGAATTATTGATTTATATTATAAAGTATAATGATTAATGCCATCATAGTGTATGAAAATGAAATGTTATACTATGTGTTTATTCCAAAATAAGTTCACCAAAATATTCAGGTCTGTGGAAATCTGGGTCTTCAGTTAAAACTTCATTCCACATTCCGAAATGAGGAAATTTTGTTTCGTCACCACATTTGTAGAAATTTCCAAATATGGAATTTGGTTTAGTCTTATCAGTAATGTTGTAAATTTCGTATAGCATTGAAAACGGAATGATAAATTCGGCGGACCAGAAATTCTCGCTTATTTCAGTTTTCAAATCTAGTAGGGGTTTATATTCAAAAACCATGGTCTTCCTGTTCATTCTTGCTTCGCCTATTGACATGATCATTGAACCTATCGGGTTGATTTCAAAATTTATATATCTATCGTCAGCAGCAAAAGGTTTAACGAAAAACTCAACACAACTGTCACACCACACCCTGCCATCATCGGTTTTCGCTTCGTACCGCAAATCGGTTTCGTACGATGTTATTTTGACTTTGATTGCTTTATCATTATGACATAAAAAAACCTCGGTCAATGGCTTGTAATTATTGTCAACCCATTTGTAATCTTCTATCATTACGGTTGGCTTATTATTTAATATCAAATTTTCGCTAAATGGAATACTTGCTTTTTTCATATTGTTTGTACTTCTTTCAATTTACTATATCTCCGGCAGACTTGCCGCTGCAACACTTTGACCTACTCTTCTGCTCTTTTCGTCAGGTAAATGAAGATTTATTTTGGCGTTGATCAGCGGGTACTCACTCTCCATGACATGCTTTGCAGTATTAAATATTATATTTCCGCCTTCACCCGACATTACTCTGCCAAGCAGCAAGACATGCTTGATGTCATAAAACTTATCATATAAGCACAACGTGTGTCCAAGATATGCACCAATTGTCTCGTATATTTTAGTAACAGCAGGTAAATTAGCATCAAGAAGTTTCTGAATTTCTTTTAGCTTGTCAGCCGGTGAAAGGTTTTCGCTAAGAGCTATTCCAGCGGCAGGAGCGAGCTTAATTACGGAATCCTGTGAAAAATATTTGACTCCACAACCAATATCACCAGACCATTCATCCAATGCAGCATTTAATTGACCGTCAACGGGCGTAAATGCAAGTTCGTTTAGCCACCCTGTTATATTTCCTTGTTTATCTACATAACCACCGGCTTCACTCGTACCCATTGCGATTCCTAAAACTTGTGTGTCATTCAGATCCATTGAACCTGCCAAGGCTGTTACATCACCGTCATTTGCAACTTCAAGAGGTATTTCAGGACCTATTTCCCTGCCAGCTCTTATGTAAATATCTTTTACCTTCGCTTCGAAAAGTTCGTCAGGAACCTGCAAAAACAGAGAGGCCGCCATAGTTCTATTATCAACATAAATCCCGGCAGAGCTTATACCAATGGCATCAACCCTGGGCATTTTCGATGCTGCAGTCTTGAATGCTTCTAGAATTCCGTTGTAATGGTAATCCGGATCTGAATTTGTCTTAGGAAACCATACGACCTCCTCGCTGTAAATCGTCTCGCCGTCAACGACAGCGGATACTTTTCTATCGCTCCCACCAGCATCAAAACCGATTCTGCATCCTTCTAAGTGCCTGCCTAAAGGTTTTGATTTTTCGTTCTCTTTCGGTCTGTTCTCGTAGGAAACACTTTTTACCTCGAATTGATTCTCGTAAACCTTGGACATGAAATTGAAATCAAAAGCCCTTTTGCCGTCTGAACTGTACTCCTTGTGTATAAAATCCGCAATTCTTTCGTCGCCGCAAATATATACCTTGTAACCACCCTTGGCCCAGAGCAAAAATTTGAGGAGTCTTTCAACATAAAAACAATCAGCTTCAAACATTGTTTCAGTACCATGTATAAATGTTTCATAAAGCGCTGTAAATCCGTTATTTCTCTCAACAGCTACTGCAAATGGTTTCTGTGCAGTATTTAGAAATGCCTCGTTGAATTTAGCAAGAGGGATAAAACTTTCATCTAACACAGGAACATTTTTTATATCCAATTCAAATCCTAAAAATTTCATGATTAAAACTGCCTTATCCTTTCAATTACTTCTCTTTTGAAATCATCGATGTATCCAGCTATAAAATCTTCCAAAGAAAGATTGTCATCCTTGATGGTTTCAGTTATATCAAGTCCGTAAGATATGCTGTCACTGCTATCTACATTGTGACTTGCAAAAAACGTCGCATTTGCTGTTCTTCTACCTAATGCCGCCAGGTCATAACGTTTGCCGCCTGCTATCTGGCTGTCAAACGCCCCCAGCAATGAGGATGCCAGGTTGGGATGTTTAGAAGTGTCAAAAATAGTTTTATTATCATCGTTAAGCCAGTCCAGTCCACGCCAGACTTCAAACGAATATACTTTTGACGGACGAATCTCTTTTGGCAGCAACCTGATTGCCTTAATGACAAGAACTGCAACAGCAACATGTGTATCGTGCTTGTCAGCCAGGTTGTGAGTATAGACGATTTCCGGTTTGCATTTTTCTAATATAGTTTTGATTTCATTTATCAATATGCTATTATCTTTTGCCTTGACTTCCTTGCTGCTGTATGACAATAAAAACTGGGCCGAGTATTTACCTATTGTCGCTGCAGTTTTCTGTTCTTCTGCGCGGACTTTTTTCATTTCGTCATCGGTATATTTCTCATAAATACCACTTCTTGGAGAGCCGCCGCCATCTGTAACTATTACTCCGGTAAACCATTTGTCTTCCTTGCCATATGAATCGACAATAGGACTATACGCCATGATTTCAATGTCATCCTGGTGTGCGGCAAAGCAAATTGAAGTGGTTCTTGACAAAGCTTGTGCCTCATCGGCATTGTCAGGAATGAAAAGTTCTGCATTTTCTTTATTGAATTTCATAGTTATGACCACCTTCGTGTAATTGATTTATAGATCAGAATATCTGTTAAAACTCTTTGTGTCTTTATTGTTATTACTTGCAGGAATGTTTTGTTCGGTATGATATTACCGGATTTGCAACCGCTATATGGTGCAAAACAACAAAACTCCAAATTTATTTTTCATTTATAAAAATATTATATTATTTAGTTATGGTTACCTTTTTTAGCAGTCTGGGCTCATCTGGGTTCAACCCCTTCGACAATGACAATAACTGTGCAAAGTATTGTGCAAAAACAGCAAAAAGGAATGCCGATGCAACTTCTGATCCTGTTTGCGGTATCATAAGAGAGTTTGCATTGCCATTTGCAAGTTCGATATCGTCAGTTACTATCAAAACCTGTGTACCAAGCGATATGATTTTTGCTATTATCGCTTTGGTGTCTTCAAACGCCGCGCCTTTAGGGGCAAGAATTATCATAGGCAGGTCCGTATCCACCTGTGCAAGAGGACCGTGATAAAAATCCGAAATGGCATAGCCTTTCATCTTGATATAGCATGTCTCCTGTATTTTTAGTGATGCTTCGAGAGCAATCGGGTAGCTGATACCGCGTGCAAGCACAAAACCCTCTTTGATATATCTGAAACGGTCTACTTGCTTCAAAATATCCTGACCCATTGAATCCAACATGATTTGTGTGAATTCAGGCACTGTTCTTAGAATATCGAGCAGCTGAGCATCATCGCTCCAGTAAGCTGTAAGTAATCCGAGAAGATACATCTGTGCAGTAAAGGTTTTCGTTGCTGCAACACTTTCTTCAAGTCCGGCATTGCAAAATAAATGATACTTTGCAGTCTTTGCCATCGGTGAATCAACATCATTGGTTATTGCCAAGGTTATGGCTCCCTGACTGTTGCCACGTTCAATTACTGCAAGTGCGTCTGCAGCTTTGCCTGACTGTGAAACGCCTATGACCAGGTCTTGTGAAAAGTCAATCTTGCCTTCATACAAAGTAATACACGAAGGAATAGCAAGTCCAGATACTACACCTTTGTATATTCCGAGTAAATATTGTCCATAGATGCTTGCGTGGTCCGAAGTTCCTCTCGCAGCAAAAACAACATGCTTGATTTGCCTTTCATTAAGTTCACTTACAAGCGTATTTAGCGTCGATCTGTTTGTCTCTTCAATGCCAGCAAGCACTTTGGGCTGTTCTAATATTTCTTTTAACATTTTTGTCATGTTGTTTTCCCCCGCTAATTCTTATCTACTATACTTTTATGGTTCATTCGTGATTAAATTGTAACTCATGAATATTTCTTTACAATATCATTCATTTGATCCATTTTGTCTTCCATGTCCGAAACCAGCTTGAACTGAGTTCTGCACCTGTCAAGATTATGTCCTTCGCGATGAATCTTAAAATATGTGTCGCCGTTTAGATAATCTGTCAAAAATCGTATTCCGCACTCAAGCGTCATAATTTTAGCTGAAAACGAAAGATATTCAATTTCTGTTGGTGTGAGACTTTTGCCTGCCTCTTCCAAAAAGCCCTTTGAGTATAATTCAAACAAATCCAAGTCCATGAAAACCTTGGATAAGTCCTTTTCGTCCTCGAGTGCCGGATTGGCACCGAATCTTATGCTGTCGCCAAAGTCATAAAGCGAAAGACCGGGCATTACTGTGTCGAGGTCAATAACACAAATACCTTCGCCTGTTATGTTGTCAATCATGACATTATTCAGCTTGGTGTCATTATGTGTAACCCTCAGTGGTAATTTATGTTCTCTAAGCAAATTGACCAATATACTTGCGTCAGCCTTGCGGTCCAGAGCGAATTTTATTTCAGGCTTGACATTCTGAGCCCTGTCAAATTTGTCCTGATCAAGCGCTTTTAGAAAAGTCTCGAATCTTTTCTCGGTGTTGTGAAAATTCGGTATTGCCTCAAAAAGAGTATCCGCGTTAAAATCTGAAAGCTGGTTTTGAAATTTGCCGAAAGCTTTTGCTGATTTGTAAAAATGTTCTGGCTTCTCGACTATCTGGTAGCACGTCGCATCATCGATAAAAATATATGCTCTCCAAAAATCACCATTTTTGTCGATATGGAAATTATTGTTGTCTATGGTTTTTATTATAGTAAGTACTTCTCTTTTAGCATCTCCGCCATTTTTCACTATTTTATCTCTGATGTGAGAAGTTACGTTCGCAATATTTTGCATTATTTCTTCAGGGTGTTTAAAAACATCCTGGTTGATTCGTTGTAAAATATACCGATGCGGGCTGGCAAACTTCATTTTGTAATATACAGCGTAAGTGTCATTGATATGCCCGCATCCAAAAGGCTCCTCATAAATGAATTCACCTTCAAACTGAAACATTTTTACCAAATCGATTAAATTAGTTGTCCTGCTGACTGATACACAAGTTTCCACATGAAATCCCCCTATGTTTTATTACAGCAAACGGATTTTTGTTATATAATTATATTTTTTTAGAAAATCGTTTGCCAAATGCGTTTTGAAATCATATTTAATTATATAACTTATTTCAAAACGCTATATTATCTAAATTATAGTAATTATGGGTGAAAAGATATATGCAATAAAAGTCCACATATTTGCACTTTTGGCCATGCGAGGAATCAGGTTTTATTTTTATTGTGCAAGTGAATTATCAGCTGTTATCTCGATTATGTTTTTCAACAAAGTTTTATCTGAAAATCTAACGAATTAACAGATCCTTGGCAATCCTTCGCCGTAAAGCACTGTAACATGACGTTTTCCGCCAATAGCAGTATCCATGATAACTGTTTCGGGGTCGTCTTCAGTAATTTCACCGATTATCGAGGCATATCGTCCAAAAAAGTTTTTTCGCATGCAGTCCAATGCTTTATAGCATGATCTTTTGCAACAATAGCTATTATTATTCGTTTGAATTTTAATATTAATTTTATCGTTTGTATATAGACATTATGCACAATTATTTAGATGTAAAAAAATATGCCCCGGCTACCATTATGATAGTCGAGGCTTCTAATATTATTTTCTGTCCAGAGCAAGCTATTTCAGATTATTGCTGTTTTTTCTTCCTGATCAAGATTGCTGAAATAATTACGCCGGTTCCTGAAATTGCTATAACGATAATCTGAATAATTAATAGTAGACTTTTTTGAGAATTTTGGCTATTAGAACTACTTTGGACGTTTGTATTTGAATTGGAACTTACAGCTTGACTGGTTTCCGATGTTGTCTTATCAGAGCTTGTGCCATTTA
>CAZZCN010000056.1:0-20767 GCA_964652975.1 uncultured Oscillospiraceae bacterium
TTTACAAAAATGGATAAAACCTTTTATGGAAAAATGATAGATAAAAAAAGTATTTTGCAAAAATAACACTTATCAAATATAAACAGACCTTTAATATAAAATAACATATGATATACGGAGTAAAAATGATAGCAGAGTTTGGACTGTACGAGCAAATAATAAACAAATCATTAAAAGAGCAACTTGATGCTGCAAAAGACATAATCACTCGTTCGAAAGCGATAGACGAAGCAGAGGCATCAAAAATTCTTGCGAAGTATGTTTCAGGTATTATTGAAAAAGGCCTTAATATAATAAAAGACAGTGGTGGAAGCCTTCAAGCACAAGTAGACATGGCTAACAAGATTGTTGAAATAATAGCAGGTCAGACAAATGAAAACGAAATAATGGACCATTTAGTTAACTCACCAGCAGAACAACTACTTGCATTTTTTAGTAAGCAGAACAGTATATTTGCTACTAACGAAAAGAGTGAAATAATCCGTCCTGAGACGTCAATATCTCAAAGTTCACTTTTTACCGGGGCTATACACGAACCGAGCATGTTTGCGGAGCTAAAGAAAGAAATCCTGTCCTGTGACAAAATTGAAATGCTGGTCTCATTCATTAAGTGGAGCGGACTTCGTCTTATTATTAATGAGCTAAGAACTTTTACACAAAAAGGTGGGCACCTTAGAATTATAACAACATCATATATGGGAGCAACGGATATTAAAGCCATTGAGGAATTGAATCTCCTACCAAACACACAGATAATGATTTCATATGACACAAAGAGAACTAGATTACATGCCAAGACTTATGTTTTTTATCGAAATACAGGATTTACAACTGCTTATGTTGGTTCATCAAATCTTTCAAACGCAGCAATTTCTAGCGGCTTGGAGTGGAATGTTAAAATAACAGAAACGGATTTGCCAGATACAATAAAGAAAATTGAGGCCACATTCGAAAGTTACTGGAATTCCAATGACTTTGAAGTGTATGATGAAAGCCAACATAATCGATTGGCAGATGCATTAAATTCAGAAAAGTATATAGGTGCAAACTCTGGAAAAATATATTCATTCGATATTTCGCCATACCCATACCAACAAGAAATTCTCGACAAATTAGATGCAGAACGGAAAGTTAAAGGACACTACAAAAATTTATTAGTTGCTGCAACTGGAACAGGGAAGACTGTTGTATCAGCTTTTGACTTCAAACGTTATTGCAAAGAAAACCCTGCAAAGCCAAATCGACTGCTTTTTGTTGCACATCGTGAAGAAATATTAAAACAAAGTATCGATTGCTTTAGAGGCGTTCTTAAAGATGCTAATTTTGGTGAACTGTTCGTTGGTAATTATAAACCAGACCAAATTGAACACCTATTCATGTCAATTCAAACATTTAACTCGCAAGACTTTAACAATAGAACAACACCAGACTTCTATGATTTTATCATAGTCGATGAATTTCACCATTCAGCTGCGCCGACTTATCAAAAGCTTCTTGAACATTATAAAGCTAAAATATTACTAGGCTTGACAGCTACTCCAGAACGTATGGATGGTAAAAATATTTTGGAGTATTTTGACCATAGAATAGCTGCCGAAATTCGCTTGCCAGAAGCAATAGAGCGAAAACTACTTTGTCCGTTCCAATATTTCGGAGTAACAGATACCGTAGACTTGTCAACGCTAAAATGGACCCGTGGTGGTTATGACAAAAACGAATTGTCTAACATTTTATCTTTTAATCGCGGAATTGCCGAAAAACGTGCTAGCATGATAATAGAATCAATTCAAAAATACGTCACGACTATGGACGACGTAAAAGGATTAGGCTTTTGCGTGTCTGTAGAACATGCAAAATTCATGGCGGAATTTTTCAATAGAAATAGTATCTTATCGATTTTCTTAACAGGTGAATCCAGTGATGATGAGAGAAATAATGCCAAACAACGTCTTGTAAATGGTGAAATTAAATGGATATTCGTTGTTGACCTGTACAATGAAGGAATTGACATTCCATCTGTTAACACCATATTGTTTTTACGTCCAACAGAGAGTTTGACTGTTTTTCTGCAACAACTAGGGCGTGGACTGAGATTATCAGAAGGTAAAGAATGCCTAACAGTTCTGGACTTCATTGGACAATCGAACAAAAAGTATAATTTTGAAGATAAATTTGCAGCTCTTCTTTCAAATACTACGAAAAGCGTACAACGTGAAATCAAAGACGGGTTTTCATCAGTTCCACGTGGCTGTTATATTCAACTAGAACGAAAAGCCAAAGAATATATTTTGGAAAATATAAGAAGCTCATTTGGAGCAAGAGCAGGAATTATATCAAGAATAAGAACGTTTGAAGAAGACTCAGAAATGACTCTATCAATTGAGAATTTTGTTAACTACTACCACATGGATATCAGAACAATATATAAAATAGATAATTTCTCAAGATTATGCGCTTCTGCAGGTGTCAAAAGTGATTTTAACGAATCTCTCGAAGAAACAATGACTAAAGCATTTGCTCGCATTTGTGCGATCGATTCAAGCCGATGGATAAAATTTCTAATGGAATTATTTGAAAATATTGAGACGACAAAATTTGAAAATCTCACGCAAGGACAACAGCGCATGGTTCAAATGTTTCAATTTACTGTTTGGCAGAAATCCTATGAAGAATATGCTTTTAAAAGTATATTCGAAGGTTTTTTAGCTATTAAATCCAGCCCTGTAATATATTCAGAATTAAAGGAACTTCTAATATTCAATTACAATCGTATTGATTTAATTGACGAACCAATAAACCTTGGATTTGATTGCCCACTTGATCTGCATTGCTCCTATACAAGAGATCAAATTTTGGTGGCTATGGACTTTATGAACCCTTCAAATGTCCGTGAAGGAGTCAAATATTTAGATGATAAGAAAACGGATATATTCTTTGTGACTCTTATTAAATCTGAAAAGGATTATTCCGATACCACAATGTATAATGATTACTCAATCAATGAAACATTATTCCACTGGCAAAGTCAAAGCACAACACCAGAAGACTCATCAACCGGACAGCGGTATATAAATCATAAAAAGACAGGAAACAAAATATTATTATTCGTAAGAGAGTACAAAAAAGACTTATTAGGAGCAGCTCCGTATACTTCATTAGGATTAGTTGACTATGTAGAACATAAAGGCAGCAGACCTATGAACATTACTTGGAAACTTCAGAAGGCAATACCGGCAAAATATCTGAAAAAGACAAATAAGTTGGTTGTGGGGTGATATTGAGATTAACTGATATTAATTTGATCCATTGAATAGGGATAGATTGTAATAAGTTATTCGGAGAGCTAAAAAATGTTGAATATGAAAATTAACATATAGCAAATCATCGAACGGAGGACTAATTTGGATATTGAAATAGGAAAATTCACGCTCGAATCACTAACAACAGGTATGTACAGCGAACCAGAGTCATGCTATCGAGAATACATTCAAAACGCAGTAGATTCATTCGACAATGCGCTTGCAACTGGCATAATGCAGGCAGAGGAATTCCGCATTGAAATTATAGTTGATAGTACAAGCCAAAACATTAGCATTAGGGATAATGGAGCAGGAATCAAGAAAGATATAGCAGGTAAAACACTGCTCGATATTGGTAATTCTACTAAGTCGCATACAACAAATCGAGGCTTCCGGGGAATAGGACGTCTTGGCGGTCTTTCATATTGCAAAAAACTAAGCTTCTGCACAACAGTATTGGGCGAAAATGAGAAGACATTGATTTCTTTTGACTGCGAAAAATTGAAGGCACTATTAGTTCCAGGACAAGGTACGAAGCATAACTTACAAAGCGTTATAGAAACTGTAACCGATGTCAAAGTAATGCCGGAGCAATCATCGGCTCATTACTTCATTGTAAAAATGGAGAATGTAGATGACATCTCCTCTCTTTTGGACTTGGAAACCGTTAAGGAATATGTCTCACAGGTTGCACCGATTCAATTTAGGGACAGGTTTTACTGGGGAAGGGAGATAAAAGCTAAACTAGCAGAAAACGGAATTGTTATTGCTGATTATCCGGTTTTCATAGGAGAGTCTTTTGAATCGCTTACTCAGGTTTACAAGCCATATAAGAGTGCGTTTGAAGCAAATTCAAAATCCGGGATAGTGAAAGACGAAATCCTTGGATTGTCCTTTTTTCGTATTAACAATGACAACCAACAGATGATAGCATATGGATGGTACGCCGATACTTATTTTTCGGGCACTTTGGTTGATGAATGCATTTCAGGTATAAGAGTACGCCAGGGTAATATATTAATTGGTGATGGAAGAACTTTATCACCTTACTATAAAGAAAGTCGTTTCAACGCATGGGCGATTGGCGAGGTTTATATATTATCTCCAAATTTGATACCAAATGCTCGACGTGATGATTTTGAGAAAAACCCTACTTTTTCAAATTTTATTGTCGGCTTGAGAGCTACTATTGGTACAGAAATTACCGATAAAATTCGAACGGTATCTAAGACCAGAAACAACCCAATACAGAAGGCGCTCTACAAGGCTGAGAGTGATGTAGCCAAGGTGGATGAAGTTCTGAACACTGGTTTTCACTCTTCAGCAGAAAAAGAGCAAGTAGCAATTGGGATTGCTTCCACAAGAAGAGACCTTTATGCAATCCCTAAAAATGCACCAACTGAATTTTTAGAAAAGAAAACGGCTTTAATGGAGCGACTTACTTTACTTGCAGAAGAAGTCGATGAATCAACAAATTTTAGGGTTAAGAAGGACATTACATCAAACTTTTCAAAAGCAGAAAAGAAGGTAATACAGGCAATGATGGAAGTCCTAACACGTAATTTCGAAAGGAAGACCGTTGACTGTTTATACAATGAATTTATTGAAGAACTTAAATCAGGAGTGAAAAAGCAATGATGCAAGTCTATCCCGAAAAATACGACCAGTTGGAACTATCGGTTGATGAGAAGTCATTCCTTCGGACGATTGATAGATCTTTATCTGACGAAGAGATAGCATATTTTGTCTTGCACATAAATCCGCGCAAGAAGGATGTAGGTGAAGGAAAGCCTGAACTGTTCAATTTGTTACTCGTAAAAAAAGGAATCCTATTATTTCGCTTTTTAGAGGTCGATGAATTGGTAGCTCGTATGACTATTAAGGCACTTGGAAATCCTATTGTGTACGATATACTTACAAAAGACATCATAAAAAGACTTGAAGAGAGCAGATATCTTACTGATGAATCAGGCAAATTACGCTTCTATGTGAATGTTTGTTTTGTGATGCCGAAAGTTGAATTATCTCAAATTTCCACCGAACTGGACGAAATTGAGCGCAATTTTTGTTTGGAACACGTTATTTTCAGGGATACAATTATGCTAATACGAAAAGACGGTGCTAGTGCAGTGAATAACTTCCTTTCCTTTGGTGAGGAGCTTTCTGAAGATCTTGTCAATAATGTCTTTCAACGCTTATGCCCTGAAATTACAATTCCTCGTAAGTATATTTTGGATGAACATAGCACGGTAACCGGTGAAAATTGTGTTATAAATAAAGCAGATAGAGCCGTTCAATCCTATCGACTAGACAGCAAACAGATTGACATCATTAATAAGATTGCAAAGGGTAATCAGCTTATTTTAGCTTGTGCAGGAAGTGGTAAAAGTGTTCTTCTAATTTCTAAGTGTTTCAAGCTTGCTAGTTATAATCCGTGTGAAAATTTCCTTATTACATGTTTTAACAACAACTTAAATAACTATTACCAATGGGCAATTGCTCAAGCGGGTCTTTTAGATAGAAATGTTCGTTGTACAACATTTTTAAGATTGTGTAAACATTTGTTGGAAAGTAACGGAATACCTATTCCGTCATCAACATATCAAAACGATGACTATTTTGATAGGCTGTTTGAAACAGCAAATAACGCTTTAGCTCATGGTAAAATTAAGGAGCGTTTTTTTGGTATCTTCATCGATGAAGTTCAGATATTCAAACCTGAATGGTATAGATTCTGCTTTAATTTACTGAAAAGTAAGAATGCTGACGATCATTTTTTCGTGATTGCCGGTGACAAGTCTCAAGATATTAAGAATAACATAAAGCATGGAAGGGCTCCTTGGCAAGGAGGCGGTAGTGCCTACCCTGAATATAGAGGTAAAACGCTTCCTATTGAAACGAATTATCGAAATTCAAAACCAATAAACGATGCAATAGATCGTTATATTAATAATGCAAAATACCTGGGAGGCCAATTAGGGGTTGATCTGAAATCTGACCCTGAATTATTTTTGCGTGGTACGGCATTTAGAAATGGAAATCCTCCTGAGTTAGTTGAGCTTTTAGACTTAAGCAACGAAGGCGAGGCAAAAGCAATAGTTGATGCTGTTAAAAGTCTTATTGTTGATAAAGGATTAAGTGAAGTCGATATCGCTATAATTTTATATAATAGGCATACAAAATACATAACAAAAGGTTGGAAAACTCACTACTATGAACTTTTGTCATACATCAAACAATATTTCTATGCTCAGAATTGGGAATGTCCTGCTATTTTGATACCGGGAGAATCTGAGGGTGCAACATACGGCTCTAGAAGAGGTGTTACAATTGCAACTATAGAAGGTTCTTTAGGGCTTGACTTTAGAGCAGTAATTATAGCTGGTTTACGTCCTCTTGGCATGCATGAAAGAGTGCGTCTAGTTGATGAATTTAAAGCATCAACTGCTACAGAACTGTCAGAAAAACTCGATGCGTTTAAGAAAAATATTAATTTTCTTTATACTGGTTGTACAAGAGCCAAAGATGAATTAATAATCATACTCTCTGCTCCACGAGGAGAATCAATTTACTTAGATTTACTTAGAGACTCGATAGGAGGTGTAGAATAATAATGGCTACTTACGATGATAAAACTCCAGGAATCATTGAGTCCAATGGGTATTTCATTTTACCTGCTTTAGATGATAATACTGATGCTACTTTCAAAGCAAGTTATATAATTGCTTCAAATTTTGAGTGTAGTGGTAAAATTACTGCCTTATTTAACCTAATTGTATTAGGAAATTTGAAAGCGGCTGAACTTGATGTTAAAGGTCGATTCATTTGCACAGGAAAGTGCGAGGTTGAAGGATCAATAGTTGTCCAGAATGATATATGGGTTGAAGATTTAAGAGCAAAAACAATCGAATCTCATGACAGGATTTTAGTGCAAGAAATCGATGCTGAAATAATAAAAGCTGATGGAAACATAATTGTAGGCAAAATTCTAGCTGTTGAAGAACTAGCAAGTAGCACACAAAACATACTGTGTGGAGAGACTGCATATGGTGCAGGCAGGATCTCTGCAAATACAATCATTACTGGTGAACCACTTGACCTAGATGATGGTAAAGAAGCATTAGTCGAGGCATTCTTATATAAACCGTTCAATAAAAATTCTGCTGTAGCCGGAAAATCAGAAATTGATTTAGTTAAACGTGGCTTAAATGAATTTGCAGCATCAAATGAATACGGCCGTTATATTGAGTTGTTGAAATCGTTAAAAGTTGACGAAGTTGAAAAGTTAAAACTTGATGAGTGGTATAGTAATTTGAATGAAATTGGCACAGTTGTCAAGACCGGGATAAGCAGTTTAAGAAGCATTGATGTTTTGATTTGGATAACTGAAATAGCAAATTCTGCTTATTTCAAGGAATGGAATAAGGTTACCGAATGGCACGAAATCTGTAGAAAACACTTTGAACAATTGGTTAGTGGCGAAGACACCAACTTTAGCAATATCCCCGCCAAAAGGTTGACTCAAGGAAACATAGTTTCCCACAATCGATATGGGAAAGGAATCGTTGTTAAAATCAGTGACAATGAAGAAAAAGCCAGTATTCGGTTTTTAGAAGAAAATAGCATAAAGGAATTCGCTCTTCCTGTAGCTCTACCACATTTTGAAATAATTGGAAATACAAACATGAGCGTTGAAATCTCAAATTGTAATATAGAAACTAGTATTAAGTGTAAAATTGACAGCTATAGTAAATGGCTCCGAGCTCTTGAAGTATTACGTCGGTATGAGTCGTCATTCAATAAAGAAGTTTATAAAATAGCATTCGATTTGATTGTTTCAAATCTTGGGCTTAAAACAAAGTTTGTTTCTGACAGACTCAATGAAAAGGGGTGGAATACAAATGGCAAATAAAAGAGAAATATTGGCTAGCAACATCATCGATAAATTCGTTGCTGCAGTATCAGGAACGGATAAGGAACAATGGCTATTTCATAGTCCCGATGACCGAATATATGTAGGAAAACTGTCTCCTAATAGCGCTGAGGATAGCTTCTCGTCGAGTGTTTTGATTAAGCAAATAAGCGTTGATTTCAGAATACCTAAAAAAGACATCAGTTCTGCTGAATTGATAATATATCCTCAAGGCAACTTTTTCTTTCGAGTGTTACCAAGCGTTGACCAGCAACGACTGTTTTTTTTAAAAAATTTAAATGCGACATTTACAGATACTAAGTTTGATGATTTCACCGCACTTATCGAGGAATACAATAAAGGGTCTCTCCCCGAAGAAATGCAAGCTCATAGGGTTCAGCTTTTACCTGTATACGAGAAGATTGCCATTGATAGGGATGATACCTTCGTTAAGGTGAAAATTGCTGATATTTACAATCCGTCTTTTGATTGTGGAAGTATACCGTCCAACTCTTCATTTTATGAAGAGATAAAGCGGCAAGTTGATGCTATATGTACAGAAGCTAAAGCTCGACCAAACATAATGCCTTGCCAATTCAGGGATAAACTAAAGATAGTCGATTTACTTACTGAAGATGCATGGCAAGCATATATCACAAAACAAACGAATCGTGAAGAATTCGATATGTTTCTAAGCTTTGGCTACTCTCTAAGTGTTGATTTGAAGGGTAGCAATGACTACTTAAATGTGATTATTGCCCTTAGTAATGAAACGCCTTTCGGCGATGAAAGCTCGGGATTTGGGCAGATCGCCGCAAAGACGGATAAGTACAGAGTTAACACACTGTTCAATTCAGGCATTAAGGTCAAATGCATTAACACTGAATTCGTACCTATAGAATTGGACTATTTTGCCAATGACTATAAGTACGATAGATTCGTTTTTGCTCTTGGTAACAACTGCAATGTCTCCTACGACAAGGAAAAGGTCGAAATACAGACCACCCATGTGCCATATTTCATTCAACATCGTCTGAAGACGAATGACAAAATGGCAATCAAGTTTGATCACTTGATTTTGGACCCAATTGGTACTCTTAAGGAAATTCATGCCAAAATGAAAGCGGAGTTAGTTGAATGGCGTTCTGATTTAGAAAGACGGAAGCAGCTACCGCAAGGTAATGACGGAGCACTTACTGAACTTGGAGTTAAACAATTCAATAACGAGATAGCCGCCTTTAATATGGAAATAACCCGATTTGCAACTGGAATTGAACTGCTTAGTAAACACAATATGGTTTATGATGCCTTTAATTACATGAATCAGGCTTTCAGTGAAGCTGCAAAGGACAAGGGGTATGATAGTTGGCGTCTTTTTCAAATTGTTTTTATCGTTTCATTGATTTTAGACATTGTGGCGCATGAACAAGATTTGATTCTTGATGATGACATTAGAAGCAAGTCAAAAAATGATGATGTAGATGTTCTATACTTTCCAACAGGTGGTGGTAAAACTGAAGCTTTTCTGGGAATCCTTGTTTTCAATTTATTTTTTGATAGACTTCGTGGCAAAAATTATGGTGTCACTGCTATCTTGAAGTACCCTTTACGCTTGTTGTCAGTCCAACAAGTTCAACGTGTAGCGAATATCCTAGCAACTGCAGAGATAATTCGTAAGTCGAAAATCGTTGGTGATTTTCCGTTTAGCCTTGGGTATTATGTTGGCGAAGGTAACACCCCAAATAAAATAGACAAAGACTTACAAAGGATTCTTCAAGAGATATCACCCGACGATATGGATAATAGGTACCGATTACTTGATGTTTGCCCTTTTTGTGGACAGAAAAATGTACATGTGCTTTATGATGCCAATGCCAACTCACTGAGACATATTTGTGGAAATTCGAATTGCGTATCACAGGGTATAATTCCGTTGTATATGGTTGACAATGACATATATAGATATTTGCCTTCCGTTATAATTTCTACTGTTGACAAAATGACCGCCATTGGATTCAACTCAAATTTTCATAACATTTTGTATGGGGCGGAGTTCGAATGCCCTCAACATGGGTTTACATCGAAAACAAAATGTTTGGCTGATGGTTGTCAATGTGATCCTGAGGATTTTAGAAAAGTGTCAATGAAAGACCCTGCACCGACACTGATGATTCAAGACGAATTGCACCTAATCAGAGAATCTTTAGGAGCTTACGATGCCCATTATGAAACTCTAATTGAGTATTTCATAAAAAATCTATCAGGTTGTAACAGAGGCATTAAGATAATTGGGGCCACCGCTACCATTTCTGCGTATAACGAACAAGCAAAGCACCTTTATTGGAAAGGTGCAATACGCTTCCCTGCTGCTTCACCATACCTTGACCACAACTTCTACTCGTTCATTGACAAGGGTGACATAGGTAGAATCATTATTGGATATGCTCCATTCGGCAAAGCAATCGTAAACAGCGTTGCATATTCTCTGCAGTACCTAAAAAAAGTAGTTTGGAATCTTTATAATAACCCGCAGGAGGTTATTGATTTCGATGGCATTGCAATAACAGGAACAGAGGAAGAAAAAATAGCTGAGGTCAAGCAATTGTTAGAGGAATATTGGATAATTCTTGAGTACAACAATGTAAAACTTGAAAGTAACAGGGTACTTCAAGCATTGGAGGATCCTATTAATACGGAATTAATCGAAGAAGGCGTTCAGCCCTTGAAAGCTAAAAAGATGACCGGTGACGATTCTTTTCAAGAGGTTAGGGCAACACTTTCATCAATTGAGCACGCCAATAGTGTAATTGAAGGTATTGATTTCAATATGATTGCTGCTACAAGTATGATTTCACACGGCGTGGATGCTGATAGATTTAACCTTATGTTGTTTTATGGTATCCCTGGTAATACTGCTGAATATATTCAAGCTTACTCGCGCGTTGGGAGGAAACATACGGGCGTTGTAATCGATATTATGCGCCCATCGCGTGAAAAGGACCAAAGTTACCTCAAGAACTTCGTTAAGTTTCATGAATATAAGGACATCCTTGTAGACTCGGTTTCTATTAATCGGTGGGCAACGAAAGCGGTCGAAAATACTTTGCCAGGAGTTATCTCAAGTCTTATTCTCAACCACTATCTCTATATTTTAAAGTATACGTCAGGTATGAGTGACGTCAGCAAATACTCAAACCTAAAGGCAGCCTTGCTAGCGGAGAAGATAACAGTGGCGGAACTAAAAAATCATGCCTATGGTGTTTATAAGTGTTCCGATATTGATAGTGCGGTCGGAAAACTGTATAGGCAGACAATTGATCGGTTGATTGTATCATTGGTGGATGATTTGAAAACCGGTTCATTTGATGGAAATACATATATCACAGAAATTTTTAAACACTGCTATTTCCGTGTAATGTTAAGTCTTCGTGATACGGACAAGCAGCTCATAGTAGAAATGAAATAGGAGGGAAATACAATGCCATCTGACAAAAACACAATGAGTCGCGGAGTTCATCAAGCCTTATATAAGTATTTACCAGGTAGTTGGGTGGACTTTACCCAAAGTGGTGGTGGGCTTACCTATGCTGTCTATGTTGACCGATGGAATAGTGTTCATTTGACGGACATTAATAACAAGCGTCTCCTTCGTGTAGTAAATCAACAAGTAAACGAATTTAAAAATGGAAGCCCTGATGGAGCGGCTTCTGTTGTGAACTTCTCCTCGATTATCAATGAGGAAAACTATAACGTATTGACTCCGAAAGTCAGCGAACACGAGCGAGCTATTATAACCTCAGTAAAACCATGGGTTTTTGTTTGTAATTCCTGCGGGAAGGTTCGTCAGTATTACAGCTATGAAGAATTCAAACGTCGCGAACACGAACCCTGTGATGATTGTCACAAGCATTTGACACAGTTGCGGTTTATCCGATTTTGCAAATGTGGATATGCTGATGGCATTTTTGTTCCTAAGTGTCAAAACAAGGAACACGGAACAAAGTTTATGACAAGACGCGGGAGTAGCATCGATTTCGCGTGTAAAAAGTGTGGGCAAAAAGCGGCTCTTCCATTCTATTGCCCTGAATGCAAACAAAAACTTGAGATTAAACCTGCGTTGGATTCGTCGCACTATTTCCCTTTCACTCTTTCTCTTATTGACCTACTTGATAAAAGAAAAGATGTGTTTTTGTACAATGAGAAAGAAGGTCGAGGTGAAAAGGTAGTTATTGCACAATACCTGGGATTGATACCCCGGGATGAATACTCTAACATTATCGCAAAAGGAAATGTCACCCAAGAGGAAGAGTTTGAAACTGAGCTACTCAAGGAAATGGAAAATTTGCGTCTGGGTGGATTAGATGATGCTACTATTGCTATAGTGTTAGATGCAAAAAGAAGAGTAAATCCGAACGGAAAGATTTTGGAAGCTATTGAAAAAGTAGGCCGAGGTCTCTCTATAGTTAATATCGATGATATTAAGCCGATTGCTGAAGAAATTCTTGAGTATGACGAACTCGTACAAGCCAAAGTAATTCTATCACTAGAAGATGCTGAACTGGACGCAGAAATAGTTAATGATGGCATAAAACCTGACTATATTGGAATTTCAAAGAGACTTGGATTTTCCAATGTTCAGATTTGCTCAGGTGTTCCTATCGTCTTTGCAGCATATGGATATACTCGTAAAGAAAGAGAATGTAAAGAGGGCGTAAAACTGCATGGATTTCCGCAAGAGATGGAAAAGAAAAACATCTACGCCACTCGCCTTGAGACCGAAGGAGTATTGTTTGAACTCGATCGCAGCAAAGTCCTGAACTGGCTGTTGGATAACCGGTTGATTCAAAAGGAGGACTTACCTCAGGACATGAGCGACTTTGGTATTAAGATGTGGTTTTTGGATCGAGTTAGACTCGACCGTATAACGCCGTTTACTGCCATTGATGAGATTGATACTTACGGAATAATTACGAAAAAGGTTTTTACACTAATTCATAGTATTTCTCATGCTCTTATAAACGAAGCATCTGAAATATGTGGATTGGATAAGAGTTCACTATCTGAGTATATTCTGCCAAATGTTCCTGCCGTTTTTATCTACTGTTCTAACTCCCAAGGGTTTAATATGGGAGCGTTGTATAGCGCGTTCCAATCCCATTTTGACCGTTGGCTCAAACATGCTCAGGAAAGGTCGAAGAGATGTATATTTGACCCAATATGTATGGACAAAGAAAAGGCTTGCGCTGGTTGCTTGTTTTTAAATGAAGTTTCTTGCCAGCATTTTAACAAAGACTTAGACAGAGGATACCTCTGCGGTTTCTTTTTCAAGCAAAAGCAAGAAAAATTGACTGGCTTTTGGGAGGATTAATTATGGCTATAATGCACCCTTCTCAAATTCCAGATGTTTTCCACGCCTATTCTGAGGTGAAGTTTTTTAACGCATGCAAAGAACAACTGTCTGATAAGAATCACGTTTTTTATTCTGTCAGATGGTATTCAACAAATAATGGTGTCAGAGAGGACAGCGAATGTGATTTCCTGATTTTCAACCCGGACTATGGGTTTCTTTGCATTGAGGTTAAGGGTGGTATAGGTCTGAGGGTTGAGGATGGCGTGTGGTATCTTATTGATCATGATGGTGAAAGAAAGCTAAAACGTTCACCTAACGACCAAGCAGAACAGAGTATGCGTTTTTTTAAAAAATATTACGAAGAGGAAGTTGAAGCACAGTTTTCTGGTGTATATGGATGTGCAGTTGCTTACCCGAATTACTCAATTAATTCACCTATAACAGTCGGTTCGCCAATGGAAACGATAATAGACCTTTCGGCAATGAACGATCTTCAAAAGCGAGTAACAGAGATTTTTCGCTTTTTTCGAAATCAACGGAGCGGAGCGTCATCGTTTCTCTCGCCTGAAAATCAAAGAAAGTTTATTAGTGTAATCAATAAGCGGATCGCTTTATCTATCTCTGCAGGTGCATTGATTCAGGACAAAGAACGAGAGTTGCTTGAGATAAACCGAACGCAAGACACAGTGATTGATTTGCTTGAACACTATTCGAAAGCATTTATAGTTGGTGGTGCAGGAACGGGCAAGACTTGGATTGGTATAAAAAAGCTAACCCGATGCGTGCAGGGCGGTGGTACAGCATTATATCTGTGCTACAATAAAGCTCTAGCTGAAACCGTAAACAACATAGTTGCCAACAAGCGTGTTGACTGTTACAATATTGATTCGTTTGCTTATGCTATTCTAAGAGAAAAGGTTGCATCGGCACCTGAACGTAATGGGTGCAAAGAATACAGTAATCTTATAGGAGATATAACAAATTTAAAGAAGTACGATTTAGTTGTTGTTGATGAAGGACAAGATTTCACAGAAGATTGGGCTTTTTGCGCAAATTTAGTTTTAAAAGACGATGGATCGATTTATGTGTTTTATGATGAAAACCAGAACATCTTTAGACGGGATTTCGGAAAAAAATTTTTTATTGACGAACTACCTTTTATTCTTCGGTACAACATCAGAAATACAGCCAACATATATAAGTATGCACAAGAACAGACAAACTTAGGTCTAGATACAATCGCAAATCAGGTCGAAGGAGTAGAACCTAATTGTCGTAATTTTACAAGACGGTCCCAGGCTGTTTCGTTTATAGATTCTGTTATAAATAAACTTGTCAATAAGGAGGGCGTATCTCCAAAAAAAATTGTTATTTTAAGCAACCGAAAGAAGGAGAATTCTATCCTAAGCGAGACTGCTACAGTTGGTGGACACTATATCAGTGATCGTATATTACCTAACGACTGCTCGATAGCCTACAAAACAATACAGAGTTTTAAAGGCCTTGAATCGGATGTTGTTATCTATATTAACCACACATACAATAATGAACCAAAAACCGATAGTATACGTGCTACTTTATATACGGCGCTAACGAGGGCGAGATTTTATTTGTATGTAATGAATTTTGAAGAAAATGGGAGGACTTAATGGTATGGAGGATATACTCCTAATAGAACCAAATTATGCAAATAAATACCCACCTTTAGGACTAATGAAAATTTCAACATTTCATAAACAGTTGGGCGATTGTGTAATTTTCGCAAAAGGAACTTTGCCAAATGAATTATCGGAAAAAAAATGGGACAGAGTCTATGTTTCGACACTGTTTACTTTCGAATGGGAAGAAACTAAGAAGAGCGTTGAATATGCTCTGACTGTGGTTAAAGACAAGAAAATGGTCTTTATCGGTGGCATAATGGCGACCCTAATGCCCGAAATATTTATGAAGACATTCCAAAATATTACCATTATTAAAGGGTTACTTAATCGTGAGGGTACTATAGGATTAAGTGACGAGAAATGCATTGACCGTCTGACTCCTGACTATGACATCCTTGATGATATAGACTACAAATACACTGCAACTGATGCGTATTTCTTATATATGACTCGTGGCTGCGGAATGAAGTGTCAGTTCTGCGCAGTGCAAACGCTTGAGCCAGAATACGTACCGTATATCTCAATTAGAGAACAGATAGCCGACGTGGACAAACGGTTTGGGTCAAAGCGTAATCTATTACTAATGGACAACAATGTTTTGCGTTCAAACCAGTTCGACAGAATAGTTGATGAACTAAAAGAATTGGGATTTGGAAAAGGCGATAAATACTCAAGCCCTCGTACGGGCAAACCACTCCAACGCTACATTGACTTTAACCAAGGATTGGATGCTAAACTAATGACGGAGCATAAGGCAAAGCGACTCGGTGAGTTGGCAATTAGCCCTGCACGCATTGCGTTTGACCATATCGAAGACGAGGAACAATATAAAAAAGCATTGGAAATGTGTGCTAAGAACGGAATCAAGTATCTGTCTAACTACATCCTTTATAACGGTGAGGATTTCACGGGCAAAGGAAATCATTACAAAGCAGATACCCCAGAGGACTTATTTGTTCGTATGAAAATTTCTATGGATTTTTGTGATGAGCTCAACGAGAAATATGGTAATGATGGTAGAGTACATATTTTCTCTTTTCCGATGAAATATATACCTCTCAATGCTATCAATAGATCATTTGTAGGCACGCATTGGAATAAGAAATACCTTAGAGCAGTTCAGAGAATGCTTATCCCGACACAGGGGAAAGGCGTTTCCACACGTTCTTTTTTTGAAGCGGACTTTGGAGTAACAACTGAGAGTTTCATTGAGAACCTTGCTATGCCAGAAGATCTCCTTGGCCTTCGTGGACATTTCGTAGAACGAAGTAGCGAATCAAAGGAAGATAGAAAAAAGCGATATGCCCAATGGGAAATTAGTCATAGACGAATTGATGAGTGGACGAGGCTTTATCGCTCCTTGGGAGACGACATTACAAACTATGTTGAAATAATTAAGGAAAACGACTTTTCAATGGCAAACTACAAGCGCATAAATGAAGCAACACTCTGCAAAATGTTCATACATAATTTGTCTTACCTAAGTATTTTAAGAAATATCGAAACGCTTGGTACTGATATGCTTACCTATATCAAAGTTGAGTTTACAACACTTTACACCGATTTATTGCGTTATGCAATTCGTTCAGAACATACTCAATTCTCTTGTCTCAAAGGTATGCTCACAATCCAAGGGACGACTTTCATTACCGATATCATACATGCATTCATCGAAGAACCCTATATTAACACGAATGTATTTGACGCTTTGTATAAAGCACAAAAAGATTTAAAAAAAATTATGCTAGACACTCGAAGTTTGGATATCGCTTTGCGCTACAGAAAAGCAAATGCTATTTCGGATACCGAGCTTAAAAATATAATGCGGTTAGGATTTGAATGCGATGAAATAAAAATTGAAACCCGTTTATACAAAAAATCAAAACAGCTAAGAGAAGTTTTACGTGAGCAAAATCAAAATGAAATAGCAGGTGAGATTATCTTTGACAAAATCGAAGAAATAATAAACTTGTTGCAAAAAATATATCGCAAGGAGGTAAAGTAATGTGGAAATCACTATAGGAAAATTCACACTTGAAACCCTGACTTCAGGGATGTATGAACGTCCAAAGGATATATACCGCGAGTACATTCAGAATGCAGTTGATTCAATTGATATAGCCGTATCCGAAAAGTTATTAGAATTGGAGAAGGCTCAAATAAACATCGAAATTGACAAAGAAGGGAGTAGTATTCGTATATCTGATAATGGAACTGGAATTGGAATCGATAAAGCTGCTCAATATTTACTAGATATTGGACGCTCACCGAAGCGATACACGAGTGCAAGAGGCTTTAGAGGTATAGGACGTCTTGCTGGATTGGCCTATTGCTGCACTCTAATTTTTGAGACATCAACTTATGGTGAAGACAAGCGGACAATCATCGAATTTGATGCCAAAACCTTGAGTGATCGTATGCTCAATGAGAATGTCGATATTGACCTACACTCGTTAATTTCCGATGTAGTCAAGATAAGGGTATTGCAGGAAGACCATAAAAAACACTACTTCAATGTTGTAATGATTGGCGTCGAAGATACAGATGGTATTTTAGATGTGGATAAGGTGCAGAAATACATTGAACAGGTTGCTCCGGTAGATTTTGATAAAGATTTTGGATGGGGCAAAATTGTTAAGTCTAAGTTTAGGGCTCTTGGATTCACCCCATCTTGCTATAATATATTTGTAGGTGAGCAGAAAATTAGAACACATGTAATGAAAGTCTACCATGATATCATAATATCCGATCGTCTAAGAAAACTAGAGGACAATATTTCTGAAATTGAAATAAAAGTATTCACATACGATGGGGAGACGGTTGCATACCTTTGGTACGCTAAAACGAGTTTCTATGGCACGCTTCAGGATGAAGCAATAAAAGGGATTCGTGTGAGAAAAGGCAACATACTTATCGGTGATAAAACAACTTTGAATCATATTTTCAAAGATGATAGGTTCAATGGGTGGTTGATTGGTGAACTTCATATTCTTTCGGACAAGCTGATACCAAATGCACGACGTGACGAAATGGAAAAGAATTCAGTCTATAATGCAATGATAGCAGATTTACGAACTTGGGCTGATGGAATTACTAATGAGATACGGAAAATATCTAATCAGCGCAGTTCGGACAAAAATGCACAGAGAATCATTGAATATTCTCAAAATAAATCTGTACTTGATATTGAAGCGGTCACGACTATTGTTATTCCGGAGGTAAATCTAATATCCAAATCTGAAACAGAGCAAGTAAATCACGCAGAACTTGTTGCTGCTCTTGATTTGCTAATTAGTTCACAGAAGTCAAGTACAAAGTACAAAGCTTTGAATCTACAAACAAATATAACTATTGAACAAAAGAAGGTATTAGAGCGGGTATTCGATATTTTACAAGGAGATAAAAGTCAGCAATCAAACATACTTATTGCAAAAATAGTAAAAGAATTCGTGCCAAAATCTGTATCTATAATGGGATGAATATTAGTATAAGGGTGGTTTTTAGATCATCATACGACTATATGCTCATTGAAAAAGCTAAAAGCCCAATTAAGAAACAAATCAAATCCCCGGATTCAATCAAGGAATTTATTGCACTATACCAGACGAGTCAGGATAATGTTTTTAGGATCGAAACCTTTACTGCAGCTGAAGTTGCGGACAGCCTTGGAGAAATGATTTCGAGAAACGAGCTGGAGATTGAAAGGGAATTCAGCAAAAAAGATGACAATGCGCATATTATAGAATCGGACCGGACGGTTAAAATAAGAAAACTGGATTATTCCATTATAAATGACTTGAAGAGAGCATATGATTTCAAATGCCAAATATGCAGGACGGGTTTTTTGGAACGGTATAACGTTGAAGTGTGCGAGGGGCACCATATTGATTATTTTTCGAGGAGCTTCAACAACGAATATTCCAATATAATCATCCTTTGTCCGAACCATCATACGGTGATTCATAAGGATGAGCCGGTTTTTCACAGGAAGCATCTTTTGTTTGAGTATAAGAATGGGTTTAGGGAGAAGATTGTTGAGAATGTGCATTTGTGAGTTAGGGTGGTACGGGCATTAAAAATGAACCATAGCAGAAACGCTTTTTTACATAAAGCACTACCGGGGAACAAGCATTTTTCTCAAATACCATAGACTCGAGGTACACCAATGGACACAGTCAAAGTCAATTCAGTGAATAGCAAGGCTGAAAATCTTTTTGTTCAGCTGTTTTGTGAGGCTTTCGGTCCTGAAAGGGCGGATAATCTTTTTGTACAATATCCTTTTGTCGACATATACGGGAAGCATCGGTATATTGATTTTGCATTGGAGGATCAGGACTCCAAAATTGCTATAGAAATTGACGGGGAAACCTATCACAATCCTAACAAGGTTCCCGAAAGGGAGTACTATGAGAGGATTGGCGGGTAGGGGGTTGGGTGACGGATTGGACCTGCATTTGAATTATGCGTGGAAGTATTTGGTTGTGCAAATATAAATAGTAACACAAAAATCAATTATAAAACGAAAAAAGAGAGGTATCCTTGCGGTATCTCTCTCATCAATTGGGACTTATTTATTTTTACTTGGTGATACCCTCTCACCAAAAAACAATTGGGATTTCTTTTATTTTACTTGGTGATACCCTCTCACCAAATCATCTAGTTTTATTTTACTCTATTATGCTGTAAAATGCAATAAATATTATTCAAGCCCCATTTCTTTGTGAAAATATTGCAATGAGCTCATTTGCATGAGTCTTTCAGCTTTATAATAAGTAGGATTTGAATACCATGTTTTATAACTTTTAATAAAATTAGCAAATCTATTCCCTATAACCTTCTTATTGTTGATAAAATCAGAATATTCTTTGCTATCGATAGTCGCATTTTTACCTATATATTTTGAGTTTGTTACAATGATTGCCTTAGAAAAGTCAAGTCCAGAGTTATCCGACCGAGGAGAATTTCTAAAAAGATAACAGTGTTTGTGCTTAATATTAGTTCTAAATGGAATTGCATATGTAATACTATCAACAGTTAATAATATTACACAATAAGGCCTATTTACCTTGTTAAGAATTTCAGAACAATGCGAATAATCATTGTAAAATTCAGTTGTCAATTGTTTAAGTTCGCTGTCAATAATGCCCATACAACTCCTATAATTTGAAAAATCTCCTTTTAGGAGATTTTTCTATTGGGACTTTTTTATTTGTTGTTGGTGATACCCTCTCACCAAAATCATCTATTGGGATTTCTTTTATTTTACTTGGTGATACCCTCTCACCAAATCTAAATATATTATAACATGAAAAATTGTTTTGTAAATATTACATTTATGATTATTATGGAATAATTTTGGGATATATTCAAGTAAGCATCTGCAAAAAATAAATTGAAGCAGACATTTTGATTAAATAAAGTGTGAGTATGTAAAATATATCGGCAAAAAAGTGGTAATTTGCCGAAACATATGATTAATTTTGTGATTCTCGCTTGTTTGACAGCAACTAAATAAACAAAACTCACAAGATCCTTTCATCCATTG
>CAZZCN010000057.1:0-8649 GCA_964652975.1 uncultured Oscillospiraceae bacterium
GAGATTGATATACCGGCTCATGCACAATTTTTGATAAAAAACATACCCCAGATAAAATGTGAAATTGATAATGCGGATCTCGGAAACTGGACCGTTTGTATAGGCAACGAACAAACCTATAATATAATTGAACAGATTGTTATTGAATTGGTAGAAATATTCAGTGCGGATATCATTCATATCGGTGGAGACGAGTTAGAGTTTTATGACATACCACATTTAAACTATTGGCCTCAATGGGAAAATTGCAAATGCTGTGAGGAACGAGCAAAAACAGAAAATATGAATACGAAGAGGGAATATTTTTATTATTTTCTTCGCAGAGTATATGGGATTTTACAAAAGTACGGCAAAAGAATGATGATGTGGAATGATGGGATTGATATTTCGCAGTCTCCTAATCTTCCGAGGGATATATTAATCCATTTTTGGCGTATTGCAATGGATACTCGTGGACCGAATCAAGGGTGCAGTTTGGAGCGTTTTTTAGAGGAAGGCTTTGAAGTGGTAAATTCCTCTTATTTAGAAACCTACATTGATTGCTATATTAAAGAGGAAAAACTTGCAAAATGGTCGCCCTTCTCCTCGTTAAAATGTGATGATAAATACAAAAAGCAAATTTTGGGCGGTGAAATGTGTGCATGGGAGGGTAAAAAACACTTTGCCTGGACCCTGCCGAGTGCCATTGTTATGTTTGGGGAAAGGCTTTGGAACGAAAAGCCAGCAATTATTAATCAAGAGTACGAAGTTGAAATAACTAAGATTGTATTAGGGACTGATGTGCCGAAAGGGTTTAATTTGTATAAGCTTTTAGGCGGTTGCATTTTGCCGTTAGACGATGAAAGAAGAGGATATTACAGCAACAATCAAAGTGAAATCCGGGAACTGGATGAGGGTATTGGAATTTTAAGTAATATCAAAAATCAGCCAGCAATTACAAAAGAATATATAGCTTGTTTGGAATGGGTTAAAGAGAAAATTCTTTCTATTCAAACAATTAATTACGAACGATTTGAAGAGATTATCAACGAAGTATTGAGGAACACAATATGGAGTACTTATGAAGAAGCGCTTTTTATTGTGCTGATCGAAAAAGGCACTAACTTTGATAATAACGATTTAAAAGAAGTCTTTTTAAATTTTACTTTGCCAAATGATTATCGTGATATAAAAACCAATATCAGAAATGGCATCCTTCCGCCATTCACAACACTTTTTTCTGAGAAGCATGAAATGTCGGGAAATGCCTATCTTGTATGGGCAGTAGCTTTCCTGGGCAACCATGACCTTGCGTTCGAATTTGCCAATATGGAAGCATCTATTTACTTAAAGGATGAACAATTGGAAAATTACATTTTTTCTGCAGTTTTTTTAAGTGAATATATTTTGTCCAGAGATTTAGAACGGTCAAAAAACGTTGCAATGGATCTTTTAAAAACAGAAAAAGGAGCGGAAAAAAGATTTGACAAGATTGCAGAGAAACTTATAAAAAAGCATCTTGGCGATTCTAACCAAAAGAACATTTCCGATACCACCAATATTATTAAAACGGCCTTCACTATAAACAGATCCATCTGTGAAAAAACCTTAAGGATTATTAAAATACCGAGCACAGTAAAAAGTTTTAATATCGAAAAAAAAGAAACAGAATTTGAATTAGAGATTCAATATGTTACTACACCTGTTATTAAGGATGGAAGCTGTGAACTTGTCGCCACACTTCAAAATAACACGGATAGAAGCTTTAGTGGTGCATTTTCGTTGAGTTGCGACGACAACAGACTTGATTGCCATTTTATGGATGAGAGCATAGTAGTAACAGGCTACAACAAAAGAGAATTCAGTTTTTCAATTCATTCCAAACAAATTATTAAGAACCTACCCACCAGACTAACATTGAATGCTTTTGATGAAAAACAAGGGATATCAGTTAAAAGTGAATTTGGCATTTTTATATAAACAAAAAACCACCACTTTTACATATGGTTTTGGACATTGTAAATAAAATTAAGGGAGTATAGAATATAAGTATAGTAAAAATGAAAGGTTATTGGTATGTTGAAGAGAAAAACTATACTTATTTCCATATTAATCATAAGCTTCATATTTTCATCCTGTACTGTACAAAAGAAGGAGGAAGACCTTACTCTTTGGACTGCACCTAATACTGTTAAAATCATGCAAAATGAAAAAAAAGCTGAAAAAAATCCGGCAGTAATACAGGTGGAAAGCGCAAAAAACGAATATGAAAATGCACAGTTTCTTATTACACCTAAAACCGATGTCAAATATTACAATATTACATTAACCGATTTAAAGAGTAGCAAAGGTGAAGTGTTTTCGAAAAAAAATATCACCGTATACAGTCAGCACTACGTCAATATTTACACAAGTTCAAACGGACTGTTTCCAATGGGTTATTATCCGGATCCGCTTGTTCCGTTAGAAAAGGCAATTGAAAAGAACGAAAACAATATAAAAGCTGGAAATAATCAAGGTATCTGGTTAACTTTTTATATACCAAAAGAAACTGTAACCGGTGATTATACAGGTGAAGCAACGCTTAATCTAGATGGCAAGGAGACAAAAATACCTGTCACATTGACTGTCTGGGATTTTTCACTCACTGACGAAAGTCATTTAAGCTCCTCTTTTAATATCTGGACATACCCATTTTTGGATATGCTGACTCCGGAAAGTAAATACAATACACAGGAACTTTACAAAATATATTACGATTTCTTTTTGGACTATAGAATATCAACAACTTTTTTGCCAACCTACAAGTACACAAAACCCGAACTTTATGTTAGCGAACTAAAAAAATATGCAAATAATCCCAAGGTCACAAACTATAATCTTCCCACCTCCATTATCAATCAAGTCAAAAACGGTATTACTTATGGTAACATCAATATTGAACAGCTAAATGATATTTTAACTGAAATTATAAAGCAAAGCATTATGGACAAAGCCAATTATTTGAAAAAAGCATATCTTTATGTGACTGCTATAGACGAGCCTTCACCAGATAGATATGATATGGTGAAGCAGATTGATAGTTCATTTAAGGTTTTAAAGGACAAACTTGCACATCAACTGGGAGCAGATTATGCGAATGGAATATACAGCAACCTTAGCAAAACGTATATAGGTGAATTAATTGCAACAATCAAGAATATTCCACATATAGTAACAGCGAAATATGATACAGCACTAGACGGATATGTGAATACCTTTTGCCCAACAATAGATTATTTGAATGGGGAGAAAAGCTATAAGATTTACTCTGACAGCGCAAAAAAGAATGCAGGACATATTTGGTCATATACTTGTGTTGGACCAAAATCGCCCTACCCAAGCTACCATATTGATGACAATCTCATATCCAGCAGAATCATGCCCTGGATACAAAAGAAAATGGGGATTGAAGGAAATTTATACTGGGCCGTTAACCTTACAATGAAGATGTACCCTGATGGCACATATGGTCAGGCTGATGTCTGGGAGGATGTTCATCTTTATCCCGATGTCAATGGTGACGGCCAACTTGTCTACCCAGGTTCCAGATACAATCAAGACGAACCAATTACCACAATAAGACTGCAATCCATTCGCGATGGATACGAGGATTATGAGTATTTGTGGCAATTAGAACAGGAATTGAACAAAGCATCCGAGAAATACGGAGTTAAATTGGATTTAAACAACTATATAAGCGATTTGAATTATAAGCTTTTTGAAGGAACTGTCCCCATTGTGGATCCTGATGCTTTAAAGTCAGCAAGAAAAGAGATTGCTGAACTAATATTGCTATTAAAAAGTGACATAAACGGTGTCTTTCTATTAAACGGGGTTAACTCTGCAAACAAAACAGCAACTGCAACCGTCATAACAGGCAAGAAAGTAGAAGTGCTTACAAATGGGAAAGCACTAACTAATTACAAAGAGCTAAAAAATGGAAATATATATACAATCACCGTTCCGATCAGTGCGAAAAACAACCTGTTAGAAGTGATATTCAAAAAGGGCAACAAACAATTTACAGTTAACAGGTTACTCTCTAACGATGTTAAAAAACTATTTGATTTTGAAGTTGAAAAGGAGATGAAGCAGACCACTGTTGTTCCCGAAAGTGCCTCCATCCTGTCGCTTTCGAATAACACCGACCTAGCCTTTGTAACGCAAGGCAAAAAATCCTTGCTGCTTCAAATTAAGAATGCAAGCCAGAACTACTGGAGCAGTCCAAGCATGGAGATTTCTTTTAAAGATAAACCTCTTGATATAACCGATACGCTGGCTGTTTGCCTTGATGTTATCAATCCAAATCTACAGACACCGTCCTTTGGAATCGAATTGATTGACAACGAAAAAAACTCATTAATATTAAATGACAGTTTTTGTACTGAAAACGGGAAAAGCACACTTCGGTTCAACATTCCCACCTCGAAAATCTTCAAGTTCAAAAATGTTGTTGCGATGAAAATCAATATTGGCAATATTCCGCAAAACAATACAAACTATAAAATTTATATTGATAATATATTTTCTGTCAACAAGCAGTAAAAGAAGGTTGTATTAAGGAGCTATAGTATGCAGTTTAAGAAAAACAGTACTTTTGTAATAATTTTATTAATGTTCATTGCATTGACCGGTTGCTCTGCAATTATAAATAACAGTTCTGAAAATAACAGTACTGACATTAGTTCAATAGCAGTAAGCAAAGAAGATAAACTTACTGATAAGACTATTACAGAAGGTGACCCGGATGAAACAATGATTTTCGGGTTCGAAAACGAAAAAAACTTTGCTATGTTTGGTTATTTATCTTTTTTCGGTCATACTTATTTGAATGAAGAAAAGAAATTCGTAACCGAGGGCGAGAGATCAATGAGAATTGAAATGATAGGCGAACCTGCACTTGGAAACAGCATATGGCCGCGATTGCAACTTAAAACAAAAAACGAAAATTATAAGCCCAGCAAAGATATCAAAAATTACAAAGCGGTTAGCTTTGACTTGTTTAATTACTCAGGTGAGACAATAACAATCCATTTTGGTATTTTTGATATTGACTATGTTTATTTCGGAGAAGTATTTACAGCCGGTCATGGTAAATGGACAACAGTCAGACTTCCGTTTGATTTCACCAAGCTGGAGAATATGAATTTCAAAACCGGTGAACTTGGCATGTTTGAGATTAGACTTGATAATACCAAGGACATCAATAAGCCTTTAAAGCTATTTATTGATAACATGAAATTTGAGAAGAAATAGGGGTGTTGAGAGCGTGTTAAAGAGATTGATTCTGATTCTGTTTTCTATAATTAACATAATTCTACTGGCTTCCTGCGGTGCAAACAATCCGGGAGTTGACAAAGAGTCACCTGTCATTAAACTTTTAGGTGAAAGCAGTATTGAAATGCAGGCACAAAAAAATGTGCGCCTTCCTGGTGTCAGCGTTTTTGATAATTTAGACAAGGATATCATAGCAAGCACAGAAATAAAATCCCCTTCGGGCAAGGAGATTGCTGTTCATTCGGATGGAAGTTTTTCACCAATTGAACTAGGTGAATATACTATCTCCTATTATGCCAAAGACTCCAGCGGCAATGAATCAAAACCGCTTACGGTAATATGTAAAATTGTTGATACAACCAAGCCTGTTCTCAAAATGCCATTGGTATTCGACTTTATAGACTCTAAATTAGACGAGCAACCTGTGTATTGGCAAGGCAGTAAAATCATAGTTCCGGCAATTGATTCAGAAGACTTTTTTGAAACGAAAATCATTGTTCAGGTAAAAGACCCAGGTGGTAAGATGGTTTCTAATGTGAAATCTACAAATGATAGTTTCCTGCTCGACAAAGCAGGCATTTATGAAATAAGTTATAAGGCTACCGAGGAAAGAGCAAATGGTTTAACAAGCGTTCCATTTATTTTGAAAATTGAATCTAAAAACAATCGCATTATCAGCAGTTTTGAAGATCAAAAGCAGATTAATGCCGTTGAAGTTGGAGGCGCCAACCTTAATGATGGCAATCCCGTAAAGTTCTTAAATGAGAAGAAAATGGCTCCGGAATTTGTAACTGACGGGCAAAGTTCGTTAAAAATTGTGGTTAAGGGTACAAAGGGCGGCTCTAACCTTACCAGCTATCCGGGTATCACCTTCTCAGGAAAAAGTGTCGGGTATAATAATTATGATAACATAAAATTTGTCAGCTTTGACGTAATCAACTGGAACAAGGCAGCAAATGAAATTGTGTTTGTTGTTAAGAACAAGAACGGTGATGCTTATGAGCAGAATATCAAACTAAATCCCTACGAAAAGAAAAGTGTCAAGGTCGCTGTCACCGATATTAAAGCAGTTATAAAGAATGTCTCCTACATCTCTTCCCTCACTGTATGGACCTGGGGTTTCAGTGAAGGACAAAAAACATTCTACTTCGATAACTTTCAATTATTGAAATAAAAAATGGGGTAAAAAGAAATGAAAATAAAAAAGAGTTACAAACGAATACTGCTTTTTTCAGCTATATCAATAGTTTTCCTGCTTATCTCCTGCTCCAGACAGCAAGAGATAAAAATTGAGCCGAAAGTAGACATGAAGATTTCGACCAGTAATATTATTGAACTGGGAGCTACTTTTATGATGCCGGCATATGAGTTGATCAATGCTCCTGCCAAGTCATCGGTAGAAGCTGTTATAACTGACATGGACAAAAATGCTGTTTCTATCGAAAAAGACAGCGTAAAATTCAGCAAAGAAGGTACGTATACAATTACTTACACAGTTAAAGACGTAGCAGGCAAAGAGCTATGCAAAAGACTTTGTGCCGTGATTGTAAAGCCCAATATCAGCCCTGACATAGAGGTGATAAACATCTATACCGGTGTTACTGTGGAATCAGGCCAGGAACTGTATGTACCTACAGCAATTGTTACGGATAATGTTGATAAAAAATTAAATGCATCCTATGAAATTTATTATTCGGACGGAAGAAAAATAAAGACAGAGAATGATAAATTTACACCGAATGTAGATTATTATGATAAAATTTATGTGAATTATTCAGCTACCGATAGGGCAGGTAATTCCTCAAAAACCTCAATTGAAATAGGTGTTCTGGGTAAAGGATATGGATTTAATTTCAGCGAAGAGCTAGATAAGCTAACAGCGCCTGACAGCCCCGCCTTGAAATTATTTACAGCACTTTCATTTAATACAGACAAAAAGTATACAAAAGACAGCAGTCTGGGATCTATCAAATCAAAAATTACACGGAAGGGCTCGCCTGTTGGTTATGCAGTATATATGTATCCGGGTAAGGTATTTCCCACATCGGATATTACAAAATACAAGTCTATAGATATTTGGATTTATAATGCCAATAAATATGTGATTCAAAGCAAATTAACTATTGTATCAAATGAAAAGGATTGGATTCAGCATTTTGGCGAACCGGTTGATGTTGCTCCGGGCACATGGAGAAAACTCACAGTAAATATAGAAGAACTTATTATAAGTGGTGAAGATTTAACCAATATATATCTGGTATATGTGGATGTCTTGAATAAACAGATAAACTCAAAAGACATAAATGCGACTGTCTACCTGGATAATCTAATGCTGACACCCAACCCCAAGATTCCAAAGAAAGGCAACAAACCAAAACCAATCCTCCCGTCTGATATCGGATACAAATTCGATAAACCCGGAGAAATGTATAATTTGGAAATGCCTAACAGTCCTCCTCTTGGAATTAAGACGATATACACCTTTAATGCTGACAAGGCTTATACAAGAGATAAAAGCGCAGGCTCTATCAAGGCACTATTGACCAGAAACACATCGTCACTTAGTTATGCAGCTTATCTTGTACCGAAAAAAACCTTTCCGACAGCTGATATCTCAAAATATAACGGACTGGAGATATGGGTTTACAATGCCAACAACTTTATAATCGAGACGAGAATGGCGGTAGTAACTGATGCAGTAAGCTGGACCCAGTTTTTTGGAGAGAAGATCAGGATTACTCCTAAGTCCTGGGGTAGAGTTTGGATCAGCCTCGAAAAATTAAAAAAACAAAATGTGCGTCTTTCAAATATTGCACAGGCTTATGTGGATGTAAATAATCTTACAAAAGATGCTACTAGCATAAATGCCACAATATACATGGACAACTTGTCTTTCAAAATAATTGAGGAAGACGACGTACCGGTAACTCCGGGTGAAACTGTCAACAATACCGGATGGTACTTTGAAACTGCTGCAGAGCTGCAGATGATAGACGCTCCGGTTAATGATGCATTAGGTATAAAGACGAATTTTGTGTTTAACGCAGACAAAAAATATACGATAAACAGCAGTAACGGATCGGTTAAGGCGACAGTGACAAGAACAAATTCAGCAATGGGTTATCTTGCTTACTTTTATCCCGGCAGAGCCTTCCCGAGCGCTGATATTTCAAAATATAGCGGTCTGGAAATGTACGTTTATAATGCAAACAGTTTTAAAACCGGTGCTAGACTTGCCATAGTTGCAGATGAAAAGACATGGACACAGTATTTCGGAGATGAAATTACCATTGAACCTTACTCATGGGGCAAGGTGTTCATAAGAATCGATGACCTGTTGATTGATGGTGT
>CAZZCN010000057.1:8749-20111 GCA_964652975.1 uncultured Oscillospiraceae bacterium
TACTTTTGATAACAGCATAGGTTCAGTAAAGGCACAAATCAAAAGAACCACAACAATAAGAACATATGCTGCATATTTATATCCAAACAAGACATTTCCAAGTGCGGATATATCCAAATATAATGTCCTTGAAATCTCTATATTTAATCCAAATAGCTATGATCTGGGAAGTAGATTAGGACTTGTGACTGATGGAATCGCTTGGACACAGTACTTTTCCGGCAGTGTTGTTATCAAGCCCAATACCTGGAGTAAATTGTCACTTGACTTAGCTGCTTTGAAGGCTAACAATGTTAAATTAAATAATATTGCGATGGCATATGTTGAAGTTGATAATTTGCAGCCAGGCTCGCAATCGATTGATACAACTGTTTATTTGGATAACTTGTATTTCAAATAGGGAATAGTGTCAGCTACCATAAAGATAAGAAAAAAGAAAGAGGGAAAGCTAAATGAAAAAATTATCTGTAATGTTTATTGTGGTTATAATGCTTATGACATCAATATCGGGTTGCAAAGAAAATCAACCGGTGACCAGCAATTCAACTGTCAAAAAAACAAGCGGCACCATTAAAATCGGATTGCAAAAGGCAGGATATGGATCAGCTTTCATGGAGGAAATCGTTAAAGCCTTCATGCTGAAAAATCCTGATATCAAGGTTCAATTGGAAAGCGATCCCGGAATGGGGGCAAAAGCCAGCAACAAGCTTCAGGCAGGGCCTTCAGGCTGTGAATATGACTTATTTTTCACAACCGATGTCAACTTCCCAAAACTGGTCGAAAATGCGGTTGCGAAGAAATATAATGTAGACAGCCTTTTACTTGATTTATCTGAACTGTATAACGACACGCCATCAGGAGAAACAATAAAGATTAAGGATAAACTGAGCACCGATATTCAGAGGTTCACGAAAGTTAATGGAAAGGATTATATACTCCCATGGGCCAGCGGTCCCTGCGGACTTGCATATAATGTGGAGTTATTTGAAAAAAATGGCTGGCAGGTACCTTCAACAACCGATGAATTAATTGCCTTGGTGAATAAAATATATAATGACAAGGTTGTCGGCAAGCCAGACAGCGAAAGAATCTATCCGATAATCTGGGCAGGCGCAAATGCAACACCATACTGGACATACCTGACATACGCGTGGTGGGCTCAGTATGAGGGTGTAAATAGATTTTACCAGTATCTTGACTGCCAGACTGAAGGAAAATATTCCATATCAACCTTTCAACAAAACGGTAAGTTAGAGGCATTAAAAGTGTCAGAAAAATTAGTGGCACCGGAGAAATGCTATCCTAATTCAATTGGCCTTTTACATACACAGGCACAGATGCTGTTTTTGGATGGTAAAGCTGCCATGATACCGACCGGTGACTGGATAGAAAATGAAATGGTAGGCAATTTTCCTGTTGGCAGCAAAAAAATCGCCATTATGAAAACACCCCTGCTAAGCGCTGCAATAGGAAAATGGGGCAAGGATTCAGCAGAACTTGAAAAGACTTCAAAATTAATGTTTACTTTAGGGGCGGAAATATATTCTTATATACCGGCTTTCTCTCCTAACAAAGACCTTTCAATGATTTTTTTGAAATATTTTTGCTCGGATGAAGCAATCAGCATTTTCTTTAAAAACACAGGCAGCCTGCCTCCCTTGAAATATAAAGTCAGTGATGAGGATTTGAAGAAAAGTTCATTTTTCAGACAAGAACAGATCAAGCTCATCAATTCATCTGAATTTGTCTATAAATCTTTAAACTCCAGCGCATTGCGTTACAGGGGAGGCTTGCCGGAATATCCAGCATGGAAGTTTCCAGAGGTTAAAATGGCCAATCCTAATAAGAATGCAATAATGAGTGCAGAAGCTATCTGCAAGGAAGATTATAGTTATTTCCAATCACAATGGAATACTTTTATGAAGACAGCAGGTCTTAGCTAACTGAAATTATCAAGGATGGTATTATGCTGAAAATGTTAATTAAAAATAGTAAAAGCGGTTCATTTGCTTTAGCAAAACGAAAAAGACGAAGGTTTATTTTCATAATGCTGTTATTTCCTGTGTGCCATTTCATAGTGTTTTGGCTATATGTAAATTTCAACTCGATAATATTGGCATTTCAGCAGGTCGATTACGATACTACCCGTTCTTTCGGCTTTGATAATTTTACAAGATTTTTTACCGAGTTTGTTACAGACGGGAGCATTGCTCAATTATCAGTAAAAAACTCCGTTATTTTCTTTTTGGTTGGCATTTTCATTGCATTACCTTTATCCATTTTCCTGTCATACTTTCTCTTTAAAAAGATCTGGCTGCATTCATTTTTCAGAGTGGTGCTGTTTTTGCCGGCTATTATCTCGGCTGTTGTTTTCGCCACCTTGTACCGTTACATAGTTGACCCTAATTTAGGCCTTGTTAATCAAATAATTTCATTTATAACAAGCATCCCGAAGAGTGAACTGCCAAACTGGCTGGCGGACGACAGATACAAGATGTTTGCCATTGTCATATTTTCTCTTTGGACAGGATTAAGCATTAACATTGTTTTGTTTTCCGGTGCAATCTCCCGTATTCCCGGCTCAATATTTGAAGTCAATAAAATTGAAGGGACAGGAATGTGGGACGAAATAGTGAAGGTTGTTATTCCGATGATCTGGCCGACCCTTACAACGACTTTTATCTTATCTACTGCCGGAATATTCACATTCATGGGTCCTATTTTATTGTTAGACCCTCCATCAATAGGAAAAGGGATTTCTTCCGCCTCCACTATTGCTTATTATATCTTCTTTGAGGTAAAGAACAATGCGGTTCTGGAATATCCTGCTGCGATAGGATTGGTGTTTACACTGATCGGGGTACCTATCATTATATCAATAAAGAAAGTGCTGGATAAAATCGGGTCAGATGTTGAATATTAAGAATCTGACAATTTTGTTAGGGAGCAGGAGCTGAGTATATATGAAAAATAGAAAATGGAATGAGAGAATTGTGCTTCTAATTGTGTTTTTATTCTTTGCATTATTTGCAATTACTTTGATTTATCCTTTTATATGGGCACTGTTTAACTCTTTAAAAACAAACCCGAATTATTTCAGGGATCCTTTTGGCGTGCCGAAAGGAATATATGAATTTAAAAACTATTTAAAGGCGTTTTCCGACCTCGAAATAGCCAATACCAATCTGATCGGTATGTTCTTTAATAGCGCCTTGTTGACAATAGGTGGAACATTTATGACGATTATGTCATCTTCATTAACAGCGTATGTTCTGTCAAAATATAAATTCAAACTGAGGAATTTTATTTATGGTGTGGCTGTGTTTATCATGATAGTGCCGATTGTAGGGGCTTTACCCGCATATTATAAACTGCTTTCAGATTTGCACTTTGTGAATAATATTTTTGGAATGATTTTAACATTCGGAGGCGGATTTGGGATATATTTTCTGTTTTTATACGGATTTTTCAAATCTATTTCATGGGAGTATGCCGAAGCTGCTTTTGTTGACGGTGCCAGTGACTATATGGTTTTTTTCAAGATAATGCTTCCGCAGGCAAAGCCTGCACTTGTCTCTGTTGGTATTATTTGCGCAATTGGAATCTGGAATGATTACTTTACTCCTTTTATGTTTCTGGATCAATTTCCCACCGTTTCACTCGGTATATATCAGTTCGAGACTTTGATGATTTATCAATCTAACTATCCGGTCTATTTTGCAGCTATTTTACTGTCATCTATTCCCATGATAGTCATTTATTCACTATTTCAAAAAACGATTTTAGAAAACACAGTGGCCGGTGGCCTGAAGGGCTAAATATTATTACCTGTTGGAGGAATTATGTACAACTTAAAATATTCAGAGTATTATGATAAAACTTATGCAACCTGGCTTGGAAAATGCATAGGCGGGAATATGGGGTGTTATCTGGAATGCTATCGTCAGATTTTTAATTTTACGTGTCCGGACGAATTCGCACCAAAAGAAATGTTTCCAAACGATGATCTGGACATCCAGCTTGTATGGCTTGATGTTTTGCTGCAAAAGGGTGTAAACTTTAACCAGGACGATCTGATGAAGGCATTTATTGATTGTTATCGCTTCAATTTCAGCGAATATGGCTATGGGAAAAGAAATTTCAGAAGAGGTATAAAACCGCCTTATAGCGGATGCTACAACAATGATTTCAATGAATGTCTCGGTAGCCCCATCCGCTCTGAGATATGGGGGCTAATTGCACCGGGTAATCCCAAACTGGCAAGCGAGTATGCATATCTTGACTCTACAATAGACCATTCAAATGAATCGGCTTATGCTGAAATGTATCTTTCGGCAATCATTGCAGAGGGTTTTATTTGCAGTGATTTGAAAAAAACACTGCGAAATTGCTTGAGTTTTATATCGCCAGACAGCAGGGTTTATGCTTGCGTGAATGATGCTATTGGTTATTATGAAAATGACCAATGCTGGAATAATGCCATTAAACAACTACATAATGATTACGGTCACAGTGATGCTACGTACTCGGTATATAATATAGGTGTTGTCATATTGGGCTTGCTATATGGCGGTGGAGATTTTGACAAGACATTGACAACCACTATCAATGGCGGTTATGACACCGACTGTACCTGTGCAACAGCAGGTGCAATATTCGCCATGTTTTACGGAAAAGATTCAATCCCTGAAAAATGGGTTACACTTGCAGAGCAAGAAATAAAAACCGCTTGTACAAATCTAAAAACCGAATTCAAGGATTTTGATATTTTGACACGTTGCACTTGCCAGGTTGGCCTTCATTTCAATGAACAGAAGGCAAATCAAAACATTGTTTTCGAGGAATCCATACCAAACAGTGTTGAACTGCCTGTTAGAAAGACATCTGAAATTGATATCAGAATAGATTATATTGATCCACCCGAGCTTCGGTTCTCACAAAAAAGCAGGGCAAATATAACTATAAAAAACAACTCTTCAAAGCATTTCAATTTTGAAGTCATGCTTCATAAATCTGACATGATTAAAAGCAACATTATCAATATAGTGGATATCACTCCTGATAACGAAGAAGTTTTAGAATATGAATTTTTCCTGGAGGATAACATTCTGGTTATTGAAGACACCAATATTATTACATTGGAACTGTTTGACAGAAAAAGTGAAGTAAATCTAAAGTTTGATTTTGGTTTTGCGGGAAGCCAGTTTTATAAGATCAGTGACATTTATTATGACAGTTTTGATTACTTGAAAATTGGTGATTTAAATAAACTTCCTGAAACAGCATTTAGAACCTATGGCCCTCACAAGGTTATTTTCCATACTGATGTAGTTGAGTATGATAACGGCTGGGTAAGGGTTGATCATGAGTATCTTGATGAGAAAAAAATCTCAGAAAACTTTGACGATCATTTTGAACAGGGACGGTCATACAGTACGGTAAATGACAGCATAGAGATCAACAGGATTTATGGATACAATGGTCCATGCCTTGTATATGCATTTCAAAAATTCAGTATTGAGACAGCCAGGGAAGTAGAGTTTCATATCGGAAGCTCGGATCCTTATAAAATGTGGCTTAACGGCGAATTGATCAGTGAACAAAAAGAAAATCAGAATTTTTGTATTTATAATCATAAAGTACGAGCTGATTTATCTGATGGAATCAATAAACTGGTAGTTAAAGTTGTAAGAAAATCAAAGCATAACCGTTTTGCCTATGTACTAAGAGACACCCCGTTTTTACATTTAGGACCTATTATAACCGATATTAAATATCATAAATAAACATACAAGGATGGTTATACAGAAATGAGTGTAAAACTTTGTTTTAATAATAGTGAGTTTTCAAGCCAGTTATTACATTTAACCGAAATATTGGATTTTGAGATGGATGAAAATGGAATTCCTGTTGAATGCGTTGTTGATCAAAAGGGTCTATCCGTTACCATGCATGAAGGGTCAGCAACAATCACCTATCAAAGAAAGTGCGAATTGTTCAGAGGCATCAAGCTTTTAATAGAGAATTATCATAACCAGACTTTTTATATTGAACAAAAAGCAGCCTTTGAGCATTTGGGCCTCATGGTGGATAATTCAAGGGATGCAGTGCTAAACCCGTCAAGCATTAGAAAACTAATATGTTTTTGCGCATCGATGGGCTATGACAGACTCATGCTATATATAGAGGATACCTTCGAGGTAGAAAACGAGCCATTCTTTGGATATATGAGAGGCAGATATTCAGAAAAAGAAATAAAAGCGGCTGATGAATTTGCTAATTCCTTTGGTATAGAGCTTATACCATGTATTCAGACTCTGGCGCACTTGAACGGTGCTTTGAGATGGGGAGATTACCAAAAAATTGTAGATTATAATGACATACTTTTGGTCGGAGATGAAAAAACATATTCCCTGATAGATAATATTTTCAAAACTCTAAGTAAGAACTTTTCAACCCGAAATGTGAATATTGGAATGGACGAGGCCCATATGCTGGGTCTTGGTAAATATCTGGACCTGCATGGTTATCAGAACAGAACAGAAATTATGTTAAAGCATTTAGACAGAGTATTGGAAATATGCAGAAAATATGGATTCAAGGCGTCTATGTGGAGTGACATGTTCTTTCGGCTTGCTTTTCAAGGAGAATATTATGAAAAGGATGGCAGGATATCCGAGGAGGTCAGCAATAAAATCCCAAGCGACCTGACACTGGTTTACTGGGACTATTACAATGACAAGGAAGAACATTACGAGAATATGATTAAAAGGCATAAGCAAATAACCGGTAATGTTTCATTTGCAGGAGGCGCATGGAAATGGATTGGATTTGCACCGAATAACAGGATCAGCCTGAAAAATTCTACTGCGGCATTGACCCAGTGCAAAAAGCAAGGGATAAATGATGTTTTTGTGACTGCCTGGGGGGATAATGGAGCAGAATGTTCTGTTTTCGCCATACTTCCAACCTTGGATTATTTTGCAAATGAATGCTATGGCGATACAAGCCACTCTACTGCTTTTAAGGAATTGAATCTTGATAGTTTCTTTGCTTTGGACCTGCCAAATGAATTATATGAGAATAAAAAAGATATAAAACTCAATAATGCATGCAAATATTTGCTTTACAACGACCCTTTATTAGGTTTTTTAGATTCCACTGTGGTTTTGGATAAATTCTCGGATTATTACAAGAATTATAGGGAAGTTTTAGAAAATGAGGCAATAAGGAATCGAAGCCTCTCTTATGTTTTTTCAACATTGGCAAAATTATGCGGGGTGCTTGAAATCAAATGCGATTTAGGGCTGAAGCTAAAGAGGCACTATGATGAGAAAAATATGGAAGGACTAAAAGAGATAAGCGAAAAACGGATTCCTGACCTGTTAAATCTGCTTGATGACTTCTACCATGCATTCAAAAAACAGTGGATGACAGAAAACAAACCTTTTGGATTTGAAATTCATGAGCTTCGTATCGGTGGGCTGATGCTTCGAATAAAATCTACAAGGGAACTGTTGATACAATATTTGAACAATGAAATTTCGACAATTGAAGAATTAGATTTTGAACGGCTTGATTTTGCAGGAGATAACGCAGATGAGGAACATAAGAATGTGCTTTATAACAACTGGCACTTGATTTGCTCGCCTAATATACTGCTTTAATTATTTGTTTTTTCGGATTGTATTCGGTGTTGTTCCGATATATCTTTTAAACATCTGATTAAAATGCTTTTTGTCCTTGAAACCAACAGCAAGGCTGATTGCCTCAATAGTACTATTGGAGTCCTTAATCATACGAAAAGCCTCCTTTATACGTTTCCTGTTAATGTATTCCGAGATATTTACGCCTGTCTGTTCTTTAAATATCTTGCTGAAATATGATGAGTTATATGATAGAAAGGAGGATACATCAGAGGGATGAATGGTAGAGAAATTTGCCTCGATAAATTCAATTGCTCTTCTGATTTGATAGTTTAGATTATTGGAAAGCTGTTTTTTGACAGAACGCATGAGCTTGATTATAAAAAGTTGAAGATAATTCCTTAAGGCATTAACATAATCCACTTCTTTTTTCTCGTATTCCTCTTCCATTTTGACGATTATATACTCAACATCTAAAACATCATCCCCTGAAAGAGAGAGGTAATTGGGTATCACCTCGTTTGATTTTATAGACGAGGTTAAGATATCAACCTCATCACTAAAAGCTATCGGATCGAATATGCAGTTGACAATCCTTAATGAATCCTTTGAAGAATATGAGTGTGTATCCCCGATTTTAAGAAGAATAACATCCCCTTTTCGAACAGGATATTCTCTACCGTTGATGATTTGGGTCCCTGAGCCGGAAATGATATATTCTATTTCAAAAAAATCATGAGAATGTTCATTCTCTGGTGGGCCATCAGGGATGGAATGCGTGCTATCACGATTTAATAAAATCATTTCATGTGCATCCAGCATTTGTAAAGACCATTTTTTTATATCGTTCATATTTCCCTCCACCCCTTTCCCTTAACCTGTGAACCTTAACCTGTGAAACTTGACTTCATATGAATGAGTATAGCATGTAAAAAATAAAAACAAAAGAGTAAACAAAAACATAAGTAGCAATAAAAAGGAGACTAACTAAAATGAGAGAAATTGTAAAGGAAAAATTATCAGAGATTCGACGACTTTATCCAGAAAGCAGGATACAGCAAAGCAAGATGCGCTGGACAAGGCTTTGGACAGGCGAAAAGCAGATAGACCGTTCACCTTTTGTATGCGTACCGCCACTTTTTGACCCGTATGAGCCGCTCCATACCAAGGAAGAGCGTTTAATGGCTTCGTTAGACGAAATAATAATGAGAGGACATATGAATGACGATTACATTCCGTCATTGTTCTGTGGCTGCCGGACAACCACCATTCCGAATATGTTTGGCGCAGTCGAAAAAATTGTGGGCCGTGAAGTTGCATGTGATAAAATCATCAATGAACCAGAGGAAATCGACAAACTTGTAAAAGCAAACATGGGTGATGGAACCGTTGCTAAAATGTGGCTTGAAATGATGGAGTTTTTTCTGGATGAAACTGCAGGCGAGTTACCGGTGCATGTTGTCGATATGCAAGGACCTGTGGATGCTTCAGCCCAGATGTTTGGATACGAAAATCTGTTTTTATGCACTTATGACGACCCCGGGCGTTATCATAAACTGCTTGAGCTCGTAACCGATGGATATATATCATTTTGGAAAAAGCAAATGGATCTTTTAGGTGACAATTTTATAGGAACACACCTGTTTGCCTGGGACTGGCTGCCGAAGGGGATGGGTGCTTCAATGTCAATAGACAGCCTGGTTATGTCTTCGCCTGACTTTTATGAGGAATTTTACAAGCCTTACACTGAGAAGATTTCTGATACCTTTGGCGGAGTTATAACTCACTCCTGTGGTGATTTCAGGTCTGTTATCCCAAATTTGAACAAAACTAAAGGATTGAGAGCTGTAAATGCCTCTCAACTGAGTTTGAAACAACTTTTGGATGCAGGTATTGATAATTCGAAGATTGCAATTTTATTTGTTGATTACCCGGCTCTCGATGAACTTATAGCAAATGCGTTAGCTGCTGATTTAAGGGTAAGTATGTCTGTCTCCGGCATATGGCCCGGACAAGAGGGATTTATTCGTTCAAAACCATTTGCAACATGGCAGGAAGACGATTTTAAAACAATGAAAATAATGGAAGAAACTATTATTGCAAAACTCAGCGATTTGAAATAATTGAAAGAGGTCATGTCAATGGAAAACAGCATAAAAATCCAACACGAACAAATAAATTTCGGACTTGTATCTACTGACAAAAGCTTGCTGCAATATTGTTTCATACCAGCAGAAGTGAATGAAGAACACATTGAAAGAGAAGCATCTCCGCTTGTTTGGTGTTCAATAGCAGGAGAAAACACCGGAGGTCTTCAGACCAATCTTCACGCATATTACAATATGCCAAGGAGACTTGAGTTAAAAGAAGATCTTGAGACAGAAAAGGGGAGAATAATTACTTATAAAGATCCGAAATCGGGTCTGATATTAGAAACCAAGCTCGATTATGTTAAAAACACTTCGATCATTCGTTATCTGACCACCGCTATCAATGAAACCGAGAATAAAATCACATTAACACACCTGTCATCTGCCTATGTTCAAGGGATATGCCTGGATGGATTAATGGACTGGTTTGATGATAATAAAATCAGAGTGCATATTTGCCGTCAGACATGGCATGGAGAGGGACAATGGCAGACTTGTACACTTAGAGAGCTTGGACTTTATGCTGCACATAATCATATCAGTGGAAGTAGTATTCAAATAGGTTCAGTAGGAACTTTTTCAACATCGCGTTTAATGCCCGTAATTATAATTGAGGATCTGGAAACCTCGCAAAGTTATTTTTGCCAGATTGAAACTTCAGGTTCATGGAACATTGAGATAGGGTACAAGGGAAACTATGCGAACGCTTCTCTATATCTGCTGGCGTCAGCCGCTGATGAGAACAGCTCCGGTTTTAAAGTGGTATTAGACAAAAACGGCACATTTACATCTGAGCCTGCTGCTGTTGGTTGTGTGAAAGGTGGATTTTTTGAAGCTGTAAAAGAATTAACAAAATACAGAAGAAGTTTAATACCTGAAACGACCCCGAAGGAACTGCCGGTTGTGTTTAACGATTATATGAACTGCCTGTGGGGGAACCCGAGCAGGGAAAGATTGCTGCCGCTGATAGAAAAGGCATCATCGATAGGCGCAGAGGTGTTTTGTATAGATGCCGGATGGTATTATGACGGTTTTGAATCATGGGAGGGTAATTTTGGCGATTGGATGCCGGGAAATATAAAGTTTGGTGAAGAGGGCTTGCAAGGTATCCTGGACTATATCAAATCAAAGAACATGACACCCGGTTTATGGCTTGAACTGGAGGTGTGCAGTGAGGATGCAAACCTATATAAAATGCCGGATGAATACTTTTTAATGAGAGACGGGTTTCGGGTTGAAGGTGAGGTCAGGACGTTTTTAAACTATACCAACCCAAAAGTGAGAGCCTATATGCATGATGTTATTGATCGCCTGGTTGGAATGGGCGTAGGGTATTTTAAAAATGATTATAACCTTAGCACCGGGCTTGGGGCAGATAACGTCGGATGCTCGGCAGCTCACGGAATAATAGAGAATTCTCGCGCATTTCTGAGTTTCATAGATGAAATACGTCAAAAACACACTGGTTTGATAATTGAAGCATGCTCATCAGGAGGTATGAGGAGCGATTACAGTACTCTTTCACATTTCCATCTGAGTAGTTCATCCGACCAAATCAGATATGAA
>CAZZCN010000058.1:0-19762 GCA_964652975.1 uncultured Oscillospiraceae bacterium
AGTTTAATTCTCTTGTAGCCACAAGTAAATCCAAAGTGTTTCTAGCAAAGCGGCTGATGGATTTTACTAGAATTAAATCAACCTTTCCTTCCCTGCAAACTGTCATCATATTCTGAAATCCTTTTCTTCTTGCGCTAACAAGACCAGATCCGATGTCATAAAAAATGCCAGCATTAATCCATTTCGTACGTTCTAAGATATAGGCATTGTAATACTCCTGCTGTGCCACTAGACTGGATAACTGTTCTTCATTGTGGCTACTTACTCTACAATAAGCAGCCACTCTGAGGTTTTCCTTTTCCGTCATAGCCTGATATATTACATCCGTAATCATTTTGCTTTGGTCTGCATGATCATCTGAACCTTTTGATAAAGTTCTTCATCCAGGATCTTTGGATAAACCCCATCACCAAGATATCTATCATATGTCAAGATGTTATGCAGCGACTGCTTCCCCCATTTAGGCTTGTTCTGTGGGGAAGGTACCATAGCACTTTCCAGTCTTTCTTTTATTGTTCCAATACTGTCCCCATCAGCGTACCAGCTATAGATAAGATTGACGGCAGCAGCCTGGCCTTCATTGATTTCAATCTTATTGGCGGGGTTGCGATTGTAACCAAACGCGATTCTTACTTGTTCTTTCATTAATTTCTCCTTTTTTGAACATGAAAAAAGCAGGTTCCAGTACTATTATATACCAGGAATCTGCTCTGTCCACTTATCTTGGTTGCGGAGGTGGGACTCGAACCACACGACCTTCGGGTTATGAGTTATAAATTTAGGTTTTATCTATTTTTATCTAATGTTGCAAACGCCTTTATTTAAAGGGTTTGCGGGCTTTCTGATTTTATCTGGTTTCGTCTAATTTCGTCTTTTTTGATCCTTATGACCGTAAATTTGAACGTAAAATATTAACCGCTATTTCTAATTTCTTATGACCCTACTGGGAAAATGTTGGTACAGTTGGTACAATGACAATTTTACTTAAAGCTTAATTTTTAATACCAATTTTTGCACCTTTCTTATGCACCCCGTTAAAAGGCTCTGCTATAAAATCGACGCACTCCACATATCACGTTAGATTCTAATAGATAACGAGTATAGTCGAAAGTGGTGGAAAACTTAAGAATATGGTACATATTTCGACATGCTTTGAAATCCAGGAAAATAATGATTCTCGGGATTGGAAGCGAAAGTGCTTAGTCACTACAATTACCCCAATATATATGGACTTAATTCAGTACCACTTCCAGAAAACAAAATATCCAATGTTATATCAAGATATAAAGCAGGTCTGATGCCAGCAGAGCCGCCGATGTTCGCATTAGAGCTCACAACGTCCCCGCTAGCGCTGACAAAGCGGACAAAGCTAGGAAAGTCCGAATCGGCCTCGGGAGAGCGAGTCCAATAATAGAAGTAGTTCTTTGAGTTTATTGACGAATCTTTGTTCTCCGAGTTGTCTACTGCTTTTTGTGTTGGTTTGCCAATATAATAGCTAACTCCAAGTGTATCTCTGTTTTGATACACTTTGGTTACTTGTTTCACATCTAATAGAAAGATTTTGTCTGTTACGTTCTGATAATATGCTGTATCGTAGTTTTGTACTATTTTAGAAATAATATATCCACCAATGTGAGTGGCTGTTCCTCCTACTTTCAGTTTGTTAGCGTCTAAGCCATTAAGTATTGACTTTTGCGTCACACTCTTTATAGCATTCCTCTCATCTGTAGTGAAGTTACCTTCTGCCAAGAAACCTTTCTCGTTAGCATAGGCATTGTATCCATCAGCTAATTTATCTGCTGTTGGTGGGTTCCCTCCAAGCCAAGTTACGTTCCCGGCTTTTGCTGTTGAGTTGAGCCAAGATCTAATGATAGATGTTTCCCAGAGATTAGAGCCGTATTCTGAACGACTGTTCCGATTATTATCCGATTGAAGAGTACCATCTAAATACTTGTGTTGTCCTGATGCGTCAAAAGGTTTAATGGTTAAAATCCTATCTGCAAGCATCAGCGGTCCATTTGAGTCAATGTCAACACATCGCCATTGAATTGGCTCATTATAGTACCTACCCATCTGAATATAATCTCCAATGTTTATTACAATTTTTTTTGGTGCTTTTGTTGGCTCTTTTGTTACGGTAGTGTCTGTTGATAAAACACCGGATATTATTGTATCACTTGTCGTTTTTGTTATTGTAGGTGTTGAGCAGCCAGAAACAAAAATACTAAGGATAATAACAATAACAAGCAATTTTCTAATTTTATTCATTTTCATAAACCTCCAATATTGCTTAAAAAGCGTTGCTACTTTTGAGGAACGTTAACTTTCTTATAGACAATTTTCTATGATATACAACCTCTCAATTCTCAATGATTTGAGATACTCACTTGGAGGCCTATATCCGAGCTTCTTCTGGATTCACTTCACATAGTAGAAGTAATATACACTCACACAATGCCGCTCACACAAATTTTCCTAATGACGATGTGACGATGATGACGATAAAGTTTAAACATTTTTCAATTATTGGGGATCTGCAATAAAATTGAAAATCTTGTAGATTTAGGGGGATTTATGCAACCACCTCAATTTCAAATTTGATATATTTGTTAAAGCCTAGCAAATACTCCTGTACCGTTATATATTTCAGCAAATGTTTTACTATCCCAAATAATCATCATCAAAGACATCTCTCTAATCTGCCATTCTGCAAACTTATTACCCCACAACCCTTTTCTCCAATCTTCTAAAGATGGGTCAATATTAGTAAAATGTTTAAACATGCTTTTCCCTACTAAGTTAATCCATATAGTGTCCCTTGCTTGTCTAATGCGTTGCAATTGTGCATTAGTATAGATATTAGTTACTTCATAGCGAATGAACAAAACCCATTTGTAACTTACTGTGTAATGTTTTATAACCCAATTCGTATCGTAAGAATAATTTAATACATCGAGTGTATAACGATATAAGATGTTTCTAAATGTTGAAGATAGTTGTGCAATTGTTTTAGCTTGTTTATAAGCATCTTTAATACTTAATATATCAGTAAGCGTAATATGCCCACTCGGATCGCTGTTCATCACAGGATTGTTGGCACAATACGCGAACAAGTTCGCTCCGAGGAGTTCCCCCTGGGTTGCCAGCAATATCGATGTGTCATCAGCACTTATGAATCTGCACAGTTCAGGGCTATAGTAACGGGATTGGAGATAGTACAATTCTGTCTCGACAGGACTGTATTATATATCCAGAGAATTTCATATGATAATTGTCCGTGGTGCTGTTTTCAAAATTCAAATCCAATGATTATTCGTTCAGATGTGGTTCCGGAAAACGGTATAGTGGGAAATGCCGAAATTGTTTTTTGTATATGGCATTAACTGTCATTGATAAGCATGATTTTCTTCCTTTCTTCTATATTTTTAAATCCTGTTATTTATAATTTTACAACTGTTTCCCGTTTTTACTTTATCACGATAAAATAAATTGGTTGAGGTCTTCAATCATTTTGTTTTTAAATTCATTCATATCTGATTCTATACCATTACTTTTATCCCATTTGCTAATTATTTTATTTTTGTAAAAATTGCTCATTGTGCTATCGTTTATTTTTGTATATAACTTACACAAAAAGCTGTACAACACAAACGTTTGGTCAAACTCCTTCAAATATTCAGCATCGGTCACGTCGAAAGCAATTAGTTTTGAAATTGCATAATTGTAATCATCAATGTTTGATGTTGCACTATTCACAATAGGATTCATTAATGAAATTGTGTTTTGCATAGGACGTTCTGGTGAAATCCCCGAAAAAGCACCTTCGCTCATATAGCTTTTATCATTTAATAAAGCGTTAGTCACTTCATAATATTTTTCCTTCTGTCCCGCTAAATATAAAATCTCAACATAGTCTCTTTTAATCATTGCAATTTCGCTTTTATTTGCTGTTTCAAAGTATTTTTCGTAATAATTTATTATTTTTTCATAATCAGGTTTTTCTTCTTCTTTGTATTTTCCGATAATAAGAAGGAGTGTATTGGGATTATGGTTTTTATTATAAACGGCTTCAAGTTCACTAGCGGTTTTTTCAGGAACAGTTGATGAATTTATCGTGTTCTCAGATTCCTCTCCTTTTTCTCTGTTCATAAGAGTATCGTTAATATACGGTACAATAAATAACACAAAATACGTGATAATACATAAAATTAAAACAGGTATTAAAACCCAAATAAGTTTTATTGATTTGTGAATAATCTTCATATATATCATAAATCCTTTCGTTTTCGCAGTTACAATAAGATATGTGAATCCAGTGCCACTCTAATTAAAATCGAATTAGTTCACATGAAAACTTTACAAATTTCCAGCTTTACCGATCCATTTCTATTTATAACAACGCTTGTATTCCTGTACCATAAAATAGTTCTGCAAAAGTTCTACCATCCCAAGCAGACATGTGTAATGCCCATGCCTTAATTTGTGAATAAGTAAAATCTTTTGCCCTGCTGTTTGCTGTTACTGCTTTTAAGTTTTTTATTGCGTATGAACATATTTGCATATTGTTTTTAGCTAAATTTATTCGTTTTAATTGTGAATTGTTATATATGTTAGTCGTTTGAACTAACCCAAACCAAGAATACTTTACTACATACAACTTTATAACCCAATTAGTTGCATAATCATAGTTAAGAACATCTGTCGTATATTTAATTAATAAATTCAGCAAACTACTACTAATTGTTGAAATAATTTTTACTGCCTCATAAGCATCTATAACATCTCCAAAATTATTTATAACCCAAGAATGTCCACTTGGATCAACATTCATTACAGGGTTGTTAGCACAATATGCGAACAAGTTCGCTCCGAGGAGGTCCCCCTGGGTTGCAAGTAATATGGAAGTATCATCAGCGCTTATGAATCTGCACAGTTCCGGGCTGTAATAACGGCTGGATACATAGTACAATTCTGTCTCGACATCGTAGCGGTATCCACAGTAGCGATAAGGGTTTTTGGTTGCCAGTGAAACACCTGATGTGTCTGTTGTACCTGTCAGTTTTCCCCATGAGTCATAGGTATATTCTACCTTAACATCTCCGTTTGCGTCAAGCAATGCAATTATGTCATTTTGCAGATTACGTACATAAAAATACTCGGTTCCGTTAAGGTTCATAGAAACAAGGTCGTTGTTGCCGTCATACCTGTAATATATTTCGTCTGTCCCGTTTGTTTCAAAGGTTACCCTGTCACCTATCAGAGTGTAATTTGTTGTAACTGATCCAACAGTTTTTTGTGTTCTGATTCCTGCAGAATTGTATTTATAGCTTGTAGCTGATGCTCCGGATTTCCATGAGCTTGCCAGCTGGTTGCCTCCCTGCCATGTAAAAGTTCTGCCGTCTAAAAGCCTTATATTCCCTATGACATCACTGTTGACTGTAGTTCCTTTATAAGAGGTAAGTTTGTCCTTCCATGTGCTGTCATAACCATAATTTATTGTTTCTACAGCTGCTCCCAAGGTTCCTGTGGTATAAGCGTATCTTGTCTTGGTTTTAATGTTTCCACCCTTGTCATAAAGATAAGTCCAGGAAGCGTTCCCATCAAGGTCATCAACTCTTTTTAGCTGGCTCAGTTCATTGTAGGTGTAAGTAAATTTTGTTACTCCGTTCTTGCTTTGGGTCTTGATGTTTCCAAGCTTGCCATAGGTGTAAAAATACTGCCAGTCAAATCTTGTAGATCCTCCACCCATTATGTTAGCTGCATACACCTGTCCGGTGGTATTGTAGTCCGGCATTTCCTTGTAGTTGTACATGGTGCTAACCAGAAGCGAGCTTGCATCTCCTGTAGTTTTTGTCACATTGGTGCTTTGAACTCTGCCCAGGCTGTCATAACGTACATCCTTCGAACCCTTGTTAGCATTATTTGTACCAAAATTGAAGTAAGTTTCGTTCAGTCGTCCGTCCTTGTCTGTTTTGAAATCTGTCCTGTATGAGTCTCCGTTTATTGTTTCTAGCAATGCATCGCTTGAATTTGCTGTATCTTTAAAGGATCCGTAGCTGTGATAATAATCATTATTATTCATTTTGGTTTCTGTAACAAGAAACTGATTACCTCCAGTATTGTATGAATACTTCGTGTATAAATCATTGACTTTATCTACTATGGATGAAACATTCCCGTCTAATCCATAGTTAAAGCAGTATCTCCAGTCAGTATCTCCATTATATTTAAAGGCATCTATTTTGTCATGACCTTGGCGGTAGGACACGGATTGTCCATTGCCATAGGTTATTCCGGTCATTAGATTCCCAATATTCGTTCCACTTTGCTCGGAATAGTTGTAGGTCAGCATGCTTTGACTGCCTGCCGATACTCCTCGTAGATTACCTACATGGTCATAATTGAAATTGTATGCGAAATCGTTCTGGGTTATTGTCGAAAGACGTTCCTCAGTGTTGTATCCATAGACTACTGAAACAGCAGTTCCTGATTCAAGTCCGGATACATTCTTTGAAACTGCATCCAGGCGGTCTGTAGAATCATAGGAATAGTTAGTTGTTCTATAATTTGAATCAACTACGGAATCATTTGCATCAACTATGGAATCAAGGGTTCCATAATTTGCATTATAGTTATAATCTGTAGAATTCCCCAAACTGTCGGTAATTTTATCAAGATAGTTCCCGTTTGAATCGTAGGAGTAGCCGGTCTTGATTCCAACTCTGCCGTCTGTTGTATATTCTGTCAGAACATTCCCATATATATCATTTTCTGATGCACTGCCTACCTTTTCCGGTGAATAGGAAACCTTCATACCTTTGAACACATCATTTTCAAAACCACCGGTATTAACTTCTTCTGTTACAGATTCCGAATCAGTACTTTCTTCAGCTCCAAAAACAGTCGTAGCACCGGTATAATCTGTTTCAGAAATCAGATTCCCGTTTGGATCGTAGGTGTATTTAACCGAATAATCCGATTTGTAAAGCTGCGCAACGTCAAATTGGGCATAGTTTTGCTGGTTATTGTATACAAGGCTTACCTCTATTCCATCGTATGCGTATTCTGTTGTGAATGTATCAGCCAGATACTGCCAGCTTATTGTATTTGCGTTGAATGGGAATCTGTAGGTCTTTTCTTCAATGCCTGTGCCAGCTGACGGATCTTTTATAACTCTAACCTTCACTGCAAAGTCCCTGTCTGTAGAACTTGGAGGGTCGGAAATGATAATTGGTACTGCTGTAGCCTTTGCAAAAGATGCAACGGTGAAAGTATCACCCTTCTCTCCGCTTAAATCAACCGTCTGATATATTCGCTTTTCTTTCGTTTCTTCACCGGTTATTTTGAAGCTGGCTGTATCAATCAGTTCTAGATTTGCAAAACCCCCAGTGGAAGTTATTATGTCAGTTGAGGGATTGCAGTTGCTATCCAATGTCCATGGAGATATGGATCCACCTGTCTTGAAGTCTGAGTTTTCTATGTGGTTCTGGCTGTCTCCCAGTCTTTTAGGTCCTACATACATGTCATCAATATATACAGTAGATTTGTCGTCGCAATAAATTCTAATAACAGGTGTATAAGTTTCATCGTCTGTCCGAACGGGCATTTGCAAATCTACACTTATTTTCTGCCAGTCACTATTCCCCATAATACGCTTGGAACTAATTTTCGTCCAAGCCGGTGTATTCTGATATTCCATATTTATAACTACACCTTGCTTGCCAGGATCTGTGATATTACCATCATAATCAGTTATTTTTACCCATGCTGAAAATTCAAATACAAGCGATGAATCAAAGATGTCATATGCAGAAATATATGGAAGCTGTTGTTGAACAAGGTATGTCCCCTGATCGCTTGTTTTTTCTATGCGCAATGCCTGATTCCCTTTATGAGTGTAAGTAGTATTTGCAAAGTTAACATTTGCAACTCCACCGTCAATTGCTCCATACCAATATCCAAAGTCTGATGTATTTTCAAAATCGGGATTTTTCAACATATTAAATGATGACTGTTGCATATACGAAACACCGGTGAGTTTATTCGATGTTCCTCCACTGGTTCCTGTATGACCATATTTCCCGAACGCTGCGTTTCCGTTTCCCAAATATTGGGATATGGTCTGGCCTTCATTGTTGAATTGCTTGTATACTGTATCTGAAGCAGGATAGGTTAAACTTAGTGGAGTTGTTATTTGTGTTTGATGGTAATCATATGTAAAACTTATTGTATTAAGTTCATTGATAGACCCATCGGTAGTTGTGGTGCTGTCATCTCCAAATAATTCAATTATAGATATCTTGGGTGGAATATATGTGTATGGTCCGGCTGTGTATGTGTACTTAATCTTAGTGTTATTTACATCGTTCAATGTTTCTAATAAATTACTCGTTGTATCAGTATAGGTATATTTTACAGTTTTTTCATCTGCAAAAGTGACTTCTGCTAAATCGGTTCCGTTATTTATATATGTATAATTGACAGTTTTGAGGACTGTGCTTCCGTTTGCATAGTAATCGATTTTTTCCAGATTATGTGGTGCTGTAGTTTTATAGATGAATTTGTACTTTCTATCCACACCATCGTATATCTCATCGATTTTTTTAATACCGGTTACGGAATCGGTTACATACTTGATTTCGACTTCGCTTAATACCGTTGTCGGTTCCGGGGTTGGAGTTGGTGTTGGCGATGCACTCGGTGTAGGAGACGGTGTAGGACTTGGAGTCGGAGTCGGAGAAGGGGTGGGAGTTGTGGTTGTGGTTATTGTTGGAGAGGGGTCAGGAGCAGGGGTTGGTACAAAGTCTCTGATTCCACAAAGCATGCCAGAAGAGTTAAATAGCAATTTAGAGTTGCTTCCGTCGTCGATTGTATAGATTTCTCCGAGGGCTGACTGGGCGGTTGTAAATATTTTCAAAGTAAGTCCGAGCCCGTCCTCGTCTTCCCAGACCGGGGACTGTGCTGTTCCGGTGTTCATTATATAGTGCTCTGTACCATCTCCATCGGTATATTTATAGTATTCTCCGTTATTTATCGATGCGATACTCTGCCGGTAGTTTACATCCCAGCCATATCCATAACTGCTGTTGACGTTTCTATTGTGTGCATTATAAACCATTTTCACCGCTACTGGTCTGCGGTTACCGTCGTAACCAATGTCATCTCTTACCACTGTCAGATTGCCGGAGAATTCATTGACATAGGCCATTCCTGCTCTTCCACCATCCTGAGTGCTATAGTCCCATTTGCTTTCAAGTCCGATTGCATTCCTGTAGGTTACTTCCATATACGGAATATTCGTTGAATCTTCTGTCTCTGATGAGGCATAATAACATTCTTCATCATCACTGATTTGAACAGGTTTGAGCACAATTCCATTGTTTGCATTCGTCGTTGAATACCATTCTGTTGCTGTTTTGGTGATATCAAATGTCAATATGCTTTCATTATTCGATGTTGTTTGTGTCACATAATCAATAGTATCAGTTGAATTTGTCGGTGCTGTGTTCCATGTTATTGTATTTTCTGCCCAGCTGCTTGTTATTTTATAGGCTCTGATTATTCCATTACCGCTCGTATTATATATAGAGAATTTTGCAGAGGTAACTACATCTCCCGCTCTTAATAATGGGAGATTGTTAAATTTAAAATAGGCATTGGCAATATTTACACCAGAATTGTTATTCCAATTAAATATTTCAGATCTTGTTCCATAATTACCATTTTTGCTATTATTACTTGTTGACGCATCATCCACATTTCCTGTGCTCTGAGTTGTTTTCACCACCGGATCGATAACTACAGGATACTTTCTTTCAGCAGCTGCCATCCATGTTATAGACGGTATGTATGTTAGGATATAATTTCCTTTTGAACCTTCCGTAAACGAGACAGCGATATCATGGGATGTTATTTTGTCTGAGTCATACATGAAAGGGGCTGGGATTATAAAAACAGGCTCTGTCGCATTTTCTTCACTATAGAAAAAGATACTCTTGTCTGCCTGTTCCTTTCCTGTCAGTTTGTCGGATTTTATATCGTAAACAAAACTCATAGCTGTTGAAGGCTTTTTTCTTACAATTATCTCCTCTTTCAACTCCTCAGGCATAATATGATATTTTATGTCAGAATCACTTTTGGCATTTTTATACTCTATTTCGGATGATTTTGTTTCCAGTTTGGATAGTTTTTTAGCTTCGGATTTTTCTTCTTGTTTGGCAGTATTGTTTTTCTTTGTTGCGGTTTTTGAGTCGCTGTCCCTCATAGAAAAGGAAAGACTGAATCCATCCTTCTCCATTACAACAGGGTTTTCGGGGGATATGTCCTTAGGGAGTTTTACTTTGTAGGAGTTTTTTGAATTTGTGTAAACTTCTTCACCGTCTGAATCTGTTGAAGATACTAGCGTACTGTCTATATCCTCCCAATTGCCGTTTTTCTTATAGTTCTGTGCCTGAGCTGATGTTATGGCAACCTCGGAACCATCGCTTTGTAGAAATACCTTGGTGAATTTGTCACGCTTGTTTTCTAGTTCGCTAACCACCTTCACCGCACTTGCTTTCACTTTTGTGTCTACATTTACTATGTTGTAGGCAAATGAGGGGATCGAGGTAATAACAAGGGAGATAATAAGTATGATTGCGGTGATTCTTGTTGGACGGTTGTTTTTGAATAGAGATTTAGTAATAGATAATTTCATAAGTAGCCTCCTGCGCTCATTTATTTTGTAGTATTTCTACTTTTAAATATTAATGATAATTGCAACTTAAAATGACATATTGTCAATATTTTTTGCTCTGCGGTAAAATTTGTCAAAAATCAATCTACACTGAAATATTAACCTGTGTAACCATTGTGCCTTGCATTTGCTATGCAATCGCTTTTATTGACATAACCTTGTGAGGACGCACCAACTATTTGTCCATTTCTTGCAGTTCTTCTCCAGCGCCATTCGCCGCTACCGTCTACGCAAAATTCCTAATTATCCATGAAAAACACCTCCTTCCAAATCTATTAACTTAGGATAAGAAATATCAGTAATTGAAATCTAACAAACTTATTGATTATATTGTTTTTCTGATGGCTAAAATCAAAATGCTGTTATGAGTATAAAGTATTAAAATTATGGTCTATTTTCAATAGCTACTGCATAAGAGTAGGGAATTAATGCATAAGTGTTTAAATTTAATGTTTTTCATGAGTAAATGATGCAATTTCTTATTTTCGACAACATATTAAAATTTCAATTGCTCCTTGTATTTTGTGTGCTACAATAGATTAACTGCTTAGCGTTGTCATATTATCCAGTACAAAACTTTTGTAGTAGATAGTTTATTTAGTCCGATGTCTTTCATTTTAGCCTGTAATTTACACATCGGACCAAATCTTCTTTTGTTGCTTACTTCTTGTTTCTTGCACTTTGCATTCCGGCTGGTACCTGCGGCTGATGATACCACCAAATGCATACTGCATTTGCTGATGCAACTCCTAATACTAATGCAAGTGATGCAATAGTGCCCCCAAATCTTTGAATGAATTTTCCAATGTTTTTCATTTTTCTTTTCCTCCTTCTTTATTAAAATGGCCTTATTGCCATTTAAGCGTATTAAATGTAGTCTTAACTTTACTTGCAAATAAAGACAGGGCTACCGATAAAATTCCCAAGGATAATGACAAAATGGGAATATTGCCACCAAACAGAATTGTGAATATTATAATAACGGCCGAATAAGCCAAAATACTCAATCTACTGGTCTTTTTGAATTTTTCTCTTTCTATATCTGTCAATGGTTTGTTTTTATCTTCGACCGGGGACAAAATAAATACAAGAAAAAATGATACGACCATTGAAATATATGTATCATTAGTCATGAAATGTGAATTAATTGTTTTAATAATCAATATAAACAGTATGTACGAAATTAAAAGAATGATAAAACACCTGAAATGTGTCTTTGCATGAAATCCACCGGAAATAGCCCTTAAAGGAAGAAACCCTAAAAGGTAGAAGATTGTTGCAACAATAGACTTTGTAATTGTGGCCAATAAAATGATAGCCACAAAGTTTATGATGGTTGCAATTAGTATTTCAAAACTGTACGCATAAATTTCTTGATCATCATTTTCGATGATTTTGTTCTTAATAAATAAATGCGCTACTTTTCTAGACATCCGAGCAATCATAATAGTTACTCCTTTGTCTATAAAGTAGTTTTTATCAGTTGGAATTTCAATAGCTAATGCATAAGTGTAGGGAATTTAAGCATAAGTGCTAGATTTTCATGTTTTTTATTAGCAATAGAAGACGGAATTTTTTAGTTTCAGCATCAAATTCAATATCTGTGCTCCCTTGACATTTTGTAGTAACTGCTTTGATTTGCTGTAATCCAAATCCATGATATTGTAGAAATTTCGCTCAATATTGTCACAAACATATTATTTTTTTAACATTTTATATTTATGTATTTCTTGATGTGAAAATGACACTGCAAACTGAGGGATTAATTTCTTGTTTAGATATTTTCACCTCAGTTTACAAAGCCATAAATTGAATTTCTATTTTCTCTTCTTATAACTATTTGCTAACTAGTTGTTGTAGAAATTTCGCTTATACATCTTTTTCAAAGTTGACCGAATGTACAAATTCTTGATGCTGGTATTCATTACCATCAGTTAATAGTATTAGCATGCATGAATTATCGTCAAATTTGATATTATGAAATGCAAAGGAATAGATAATAAATTCTTTTTCGTCTATACCATATTTATTATACTTATCTGTACTACCGATGCTGCCATATATATGAACTGTCGTTTCATGAAGCGAAACCGTTCCGTCGTCCGACTCATCTCCTGTCAAAATAACGCATTGAAGTTGCTCGTATATTTTTTTCGGCAATTTAATGTCTACCGTCTTTATAAAACTATTTTCCATAGTACTTCCAAGGTAGGCTCGAGAGTTATGGGTGTTTTTTATAATGTCGGCAAGACTGATCAAACTGTTTTTCTTAGCTAATTCGATTTTCAACTTTGCAATCTCTGTCTCAAGACTTGCAATCTTAGAAGAAAGCTTATCGTATTGATTTTCTTCTGATGATTGATTATCACTTTTCATTACGGATTTTGAAGTATTCGGATTAGTTAGATTACAAGATATTATCATCACCAAAACAGATATGATAATTGTTAATAATAATAATAATTTTTTCATAACATCCCCCATGCGGTCGGTTTGTAATACACTTATCATTTATCAATATAATTATCAATATTCAACTAAATATCATCAAGATTTTCTTCCGATATTGGGACAAACCACCTTAAGCCACCACAGATACGATAAAATCCATTTTTGTTATCTATTAAAATGCTAAAATCATTTTCCCCAAAGTCAGTCTTGCTTTTACCATTAAATGAAAGATTTACTTTATAATAATCATAATCATCAACAAAGTCAATCCTTAATGAGGGACCATAACCACTTTGTTTAGCAAGCAAAATATTCATTTTTGTATCATTTTTTATTTCTCCACTGTATTCAGTAATTAGTAAAAATTCTTCATAATTTAAATTACGTTCATTAGCAAATGCTCTCCAGTAATTTTCTGATATTTTTTGGTACTCACTTTCACTAATTACGTTATTAACAGTAGTATCAATGTATTGTTCGTGTTTTGACGGTGAATTTGCATTTACAATTTCATATGTAACATTATCCCACGAAAACTCCCCAAATCTTGACTCTATAAATTCTTTTTGCTTTCTAAATAATCCTATGCAATCCTGCTTATCAAGTCTCAGAGGTAACTCTATTCCGTTGCTATTCAGTGTTTGAAAATTATTACTATCAGGATTATATCCTAAATCATCCAAAAAAATATAATTTTTGATATTTGAAAAATCTTCAGTGTTCATCATAGTAATATATTTTTTTATTAGTTCATCATAAGAGTTATATTGATTTGTATTTTCGGAAGCTGATATTTCTATATTATTTTGTGTCGATATTGTTACAAATAATGTATTAGACACCACTAGTATAAAAGTTATTATTAGGATTTTATAATGCTTAATTTTCATAATTATCACTCCTTCGTATAAAAATATTATAATAATCGGTCTATCAAACTTATGGTTTTTCGGGGGCATTGTCACTGCCCGGTTGTCTTTGAAGATGTAGCCAAGTGCTTCCATTATTGGGCATTTTTTCTATTTCATAACCTCGAGAATTACCTGTTGTAGGAATTCTGGATCTCCAATATCCTCCAGCATCTATTGGATCTGTTTGTCCATTTCTAAATTCATTTCTAACTGCAGTATATAGTGAAGACGTTCCGCAGTCCCATGCCCTAGCCCTCATGTGAAAGCTATTATAGCCAGAACCTGTCGTGTTTATGTTCTTATCCCAACTTCTAAATCCAGATGAAAGGTTCATTGAAGAATTATTATTATAATAGTATCTAACTCTTTCTGCTGATTCAAGGGCAGAAGCTGATATTTTCATTTGTCTTGCGTAACCATAATTGATGTCACTCCAAATCTCATGAATATCAAAATGGGGTGCCAAATTGTCATCACCTTTAAGTGACCAATCTGTTATCCAAGATCCTCCAACTATATAATCATTTGTATCGTTTAGTGGAGTAGTACCATTTACTCTAAAGTCGAAAACAACGTTTTGATACCCCAAAGCAGGTGAAGTTACATACACAAATCCCGCAATAAGCGAACCTATCTGTTTAGCAGAATTTTCATAAGGAACATACCTGAACCCATTTATGTTCATTGCCGGTGCTGACAAACTGCTATTCCATGTATGTGAATAGTTGACGTAAGAGCTAGTTGCTGGATTATAAATTGAATAAGAATTTGTTGAAGACATAGTATATGAGTTATAAACAAATAAAGTGGTTTGTCCATTTCTGTCTAAAAACCAATTATTCCCAACAATTGAAAGTGTTGCTCCTGTTATACTAGCAAGATCAGTTAGCTTTATCATTGCATAACCATTGTAATATTCGCAGGACACTGTTGTATAAGTCTCAAGAGGTGGTATTGTCGTTTGTGAATTTCCTATATTGGAAAAATAAATTGTGCCCGCACTTACATAACTTGACATAAAAATATTAATAATAGCAAAAAGTAAAAATATTGATACTATTTTTTTCATTATACGGTCTCCTTTCTGTATAAAAGCATGTTAAAATATTTGAAACTAATAAATTTTTACGCAGATAACACTCTCATGTATTAAATAACTAAACTGTTCTCATAGGCATCAACTCCTTACAAAATAATCTTTGTATAAGACAAATAAGTAAATTATAAAAACAATGACGCAACAAATAAATCTGTTTTGAATTTATCAATATTTTGCTTTAATCCAATCATAATGATATTATTATCCTCTCGGGATAATTTTTGTGCTAATTGATAGTTTATTTGACCCGATGATTTTGTTCTTAATAAATAAATGCGCTACTTTTCTAGACATCCGAGCAATCATAATAGTTACTCCTTTGTCTATAAAGTAGTTTTTATCAGTTGGAATTTCAATAGCTAATGCATAAGTGTAGGGAATTTAAGCATAAGTGCTAGATTTTCATGTTTTTTATTAGCAATAGAAGACGGAATTTTTTAGTTTCAGCATCAAATTCAATATCTGTGCTCCCCTGATATTTTGTTGTTATTGCTTTGATTTGCTGTAATCCAAATCCATGATTTTGAATATCCGGTTTGTTGGTATTCATAATCTTCGTATCGATTTTATTGTTTGTTGAATTTTCCAGATTAATTGCCAAATATTCTGATGTGTTGTATATATTTAAAGTTATTACAGATTTTTTTTCATTTTCGTTGCCACAACTACCCTCTATTGCATTGTCCAAAGCATTTGCGAGGAGCGTAGCCAGATCCATAGTATCAACAATAATTTCATCATCAACTATTATTTTGTAGTTGATTGTAATATTAAGTTCAGCTGCTTGTTGTATTTTAGCAGATAGTATTGCGTCAATAGTTGGAAATCCGGTATCAACAATTGCTGTAGTATTTTCAATTTCACCTGTAAGCTTATTAATATAATCTTGAGCATCCTTTAAAAGGTTTTTATTTAGTAGTCCTGTGATTGCAATGAGATTATTTTTCATATCATGTTGAATCTTTCGGGTTTCTCTTTGTGCATTATAAAGATCCGTATAATGTTCTATCTGGCTTTTTAATTGTTGTTGTGACAGCTCAAACCGCTGTTTTACAAGTTCTGATTCCGCTTGGTTTTCAATAATGTTAAAAATGAAAATATTTGCTACTACCAGTATAATTGTAGAAATTTCGCTCAATATTGTCACAAACATATTACTTGAGTCATACGCAAGTACATATATGATAAATGCCAGAATTAATGAATACAACGGAGAAAATATCATTGTAATGGCAAATTTGTTGCTAATGCGTTTATTCCCTTTTCTAAAATATTTTATTGCTTTGATTATTATCAGAACTATTATTTTGGATACAAATACCCCCATGAAATAAGCTAACATATTTGTTTGTGTTTCCTGTATTGACAGGTTTGTGATTTGAGATAGGGTTATCCCTGTTATTATCTCGGCAAACGCAGATATGGAAAATGAAATTATTGAAAATAGCAATTTAGATTGAATGCTGGATTTATAAAAAAATGAAAGATAGATTTTAATACCAAAGGCTATTAAGGGCAGGATGATTGCGTTTTGGAATAGGACAATTGATATTACATATAATATCGCTATTGCAATTATATTTACATTGAATATCCATTTTTTTGTAGCACTACGCTCCCAAAGTGATTGGAACAGCAGTATTATAAGATAAATTTCGAATCCAGCACCTAAAATGTCTATCAACAATTTTGTGTCATTCATGCGTGGTACCTCGCTATATATTTATTGTAGCAACTCAGGCAATATTGTCTTTTTCTCAAACTCATATCAACTCTATCATTAAAGATTGTTGTTATATCATAATCGTTAATTGTCTTTATGTATGCTGCATTTATAAGTATTGAATTGTGGCATCGCAAAAATCCATGATTAGTCAACGTCGCTTCATATTCCTGGAGTTTCCCTGTACATTCAATGGTTTCACTCTTTAAATGAAAAGTTAGGTGGTGTTTAAAACATTCAATATAAACTATTTCCTTTACCTGTATAGTTGAGATTGAATCTCGTATTTTTATCGTTATTTGAAAATGTTGCTTCTGATATTTATTCAGCACTCTTGCAAACATTTCATCAAATATTATTTTACTAAGGGGTTTTACAAGATAATCAAAAGCCTCAATTTTAAAGGAATGATATACAAACTGCGGATGATTAGTTAGAAAAACAATAATAGCATCTGTATCTGTATTTCTTATTAGGTGTGCTACTTGCAATCCATCCATTTCTTTCATTTCAATATCAAGAAAAATAACTTCAAATTTAATACCGGAATTATATTCCTCTACAATATCTTCGCCACAACCAAATTCTTTTATTTCAATTTTATGGCTCGCTTTAAAATGAAATTGAAGCAATCCCTTGACAATATCTCTGTGGCTTTTATCATCATCACAAATTGCAATTTTTATAGTAAAGCCCTCCGAATGATTGTTTTATCTAAAAATATGATTTCTGATAATTGTAATATTAATAGTGTCCTCAGTCCATGAGCTATTTACAATAATAACATTATTAGTCTTTAGAGTAAATATTTATTTATACAGAGATTGAGCCTAGAGGTTGGCTCTTAACATAACTACCATATTTGTTCAATTTGTAATAATACAAAAAACCGCCAGTCCAAAAGCACTACAAAAAGGCTCTGCTATAAAATCGACGCACTCCAATTTTCAGATGAACCATTATATTTATTATTTTTTTGCAACTTAACCCAGAATGTCCTGTCACTATGAACCTCCCTGCTTTTTTATGTAACCGTTCATATCTCCCACCTTCACAGACAGATGCAACCTAAATATATAATCACACGTTTCCAGAACCCTCATAGTATTTTTCTCGTACTGTTGCACGTCGATAAATCTTAAAGTATGAGCCCTTTGTGCTATCTGATCCAAATTGTTCCCTATCGCTCGAAGCTCGTTTATCATGTTAAAAAAGTCCATGGGTGGAACACATACAGGCGCGTATCCGTTAAGAACAGTTCGCATATAACATTCTCGGGACATACCTGTCGCTTTAGCTTTTTTATCAAGATTTTGCAGTTCGGTTTTAGTCAGTCTTAGTTTTATTTCGCAGTTTCTTATCATTGTCGTTTTTGCTCCTTGCTTAAAGTTTCAATTTTAGTTGATTGATTTTTTATTCTTGCTTGTTTTCTTCCATGCTCCTTGCGTCAATTTATTAATGTCCAATGATTCTTTTTTGAATGTGTTTTGAATACTGATATCTGCAATCCTAAGTGAGGAAAAGTTCCTCACTTTACGTTGCCATTACCAATGTTCTTTTTGTTTATTGCATTAGATAAATATGCGATTTTTTCTGGGGGTTTTAGGGGCTTGCCTCTAACAAGTCGCCTTTTGTCCCCAAAAGGCAATGCTTGTTAATACAACACTTAATTGTTTTTAAGCATTTGTGTACAATTCTGTAAAAACACTATATTTGCTTTATTGACTATTTGGATGCCTGCATTGTTTTTCTGTTTTCGGAAACAATGCTACTCGGATTGTGTTTCCTGTGGATAGAATATCTCCCTGTCCATCACAAGGTATCTGTTTTTCTCCTTGCCGAATCTTTTTTGTTTTGTATACGTTTTCGTGTTACCGGTGGTTTCTGTTTCTATAAGTTTTTCATCGGCCATCTGCTTGAAAAGTCTTGTCCTCGAGAGAGGGAAATCTACGCTTTGTTGTTTGTAGAACTGGACCACACAGGAAAAAGTTTGAGTGGGGAAAAAGTAGTATTTATCGTTTTCAAGATATCCCAGTAACTCGCTTTTCTGTTATATTCGCGCTCAGTATCTTCCGGGTAGTTTTTTACATACACCCTGCCTGATTCGAGCATTTCCTTTATTGCATCTATGAACATATTGTTTGGCTTGTCCTCCTCCGCCTTTTCTAGCTGGACACCCGACAACCCGCAGAACACATTCCAGGCCTCCTCCTTTTTGTTCTCGCCAATGTCCTTAGTATATATTTTCTGTGAAATACAAAAATCTATCATGCTTTCCATTCCTATCTGAAGCCAGGCGACAATGTCCCCGGTTCTGCCAAATCCAACTATCTTTTCTTTTATAGCCCTGTGTCTCAATTCCAAAAATTTTCCTTTAAGTTGCACCGGCAGACTTGAGGCCTGTGGAATCAACCAAAGGATATATTGTTCCATGAATTTTGCCAGTACACCCATTGATGCCTGCTCCTGCACAAAATCCAGATTGTCACTTGCAGGAACATCGTTTGCCAGCAACTCCACTATAAAATTCCTTGCGCTGCCGGATTGACCGATTGCTGGAAAATCCTCGCCTGTTATAATTGCGTTCCCTCGTGGCGCAAATCCCTGTCGGATGCTGGTGTCCGCCTGCATCCTGTCCTTGCCCGCCCGGTCTCCATAACCACGCGACAGTGACTGTGCAATCTTGTCCATATTCTGTTTTTCCTTGTAATGGCTCACCGGATGAAAATCATCGATGACTGTCGGAACATCCTTTAGTGAATGCCCCTTCTTTTCTATAGCATTTTCCGTATCCTTAAAACTTGACGGAAGGGTTGATGATGTAAACCTCCCGAAAAAAGAAA
>CAZZCN010000059.1:0-18366 GCA_964652975.1 uncultured Oscillospiraceae bacterium
GCTTTATGTGAAAATGCAGAAACACCAATATATGGCTCCTGGCCTGTCAATGTTATATTTGATATCTCAGCCATTGCACGGGCTATATGAGTCAGCTCTGACAAATATTCCTGTGGTATGCACTCAATCTTGTATTTCAATTGAAGATTGGGAATAATAGTTGAAAGGTTGGCATTGCCGCATCTTTCTCCTATTCCGTTAAAGGTGCCTTGTACATGAGTTGCTCCTGCAAGTACTGCAGCTATGGAATTTGCAACAGCGAGCCCCGAATCATTATGGCAGTGAATGCCCACCTTGCAGTCCAGTTTGGATACTGCATCACTAACGCATTCGGTAACCTGCTCAGGCATAGATGCTCCGTTGGTGTCACAAATAACAACAGTAGAGGCCCCTCCGTCCTGTGCCGCTTTAAGACATTGCATGGAATAATCCTTGTTGGCAAAATACGCTTCAAGAAAATGTTCGGCATCAAAAATAACTTCTTTGCCCATTGAGCAGAAATATTCGACTGAATCACGAATCATAGCAAGGTTCTCGTCAAGTGTGCAGCGTAGATTCTCAATAACCTCGAAATCCCATGCTTTGCCGAACAGCACTATTGTCTGTGTGTTAGCAGCTACAAGATCCGCAAGTCCCGTATCATTCTCAGGAAGGACCCCCTTACGTCTGGTGCTTCCAAACGCCGCAAGGGTGCTGCACTTCTTAAGCGAGCATTTCTGATTGAATCCGGTAAAAAAATCCCTGTCCTTAGGATTAGATCCGGGGTTGCCGGCTTCAATGTATTTAATTCCTATTGAAGACAGCAGGTCTGCAATCTTGTATTTGTCATTTACGGAAAACGAAATGCCTTCCGATTGTGCTCCGTCTCTTAAAGTTGTATCTAGGATTTCAACTGATTTTGGTATCATTTCTTTCTCCTCCTGTTTGAATTTTCGTAATTCTTTTGTTTTATAAATTATTTAATTGTCTGTTTCTATAATACATTCCAATTATATTTTCTTGTTTGTTTCTTGGACATATGTCAATTACAAATTACTTGCCTATTTCTGGAACATATTCCAATTATAATTGATCGTCAATTTCTTCTGAACTTTCATCCTTGTCAGCATCCAGAATCATCTGGTTGACTGCGTTCAGATATGCTAATGCCGATGACTCCAGGATATCAGTACTGGCTCCCCTGCCTTTGTATATCTCACTGCCACTGCGTATTTTCACCCTGACCTCGCCAAGCGCATCTTCGCCTTCTGTTACCGCCTGTATGGAATAGTCTTCCAGTATGGGTCTCACTCCGACTATTTTGTTGATGGCGGTAAACATTGCATAAATAGGACCTTCGGCAGATGCTACACGTTCGAGTAAAACACCTTGCTTGTCAAGTCTTACTGATGCTGTAGCAGTTATAGTGTTACCTGTGTTTACTACGAATCTATCGAGCTTATATAATCCGTGTACAACTTCTTCATCCCTCTGAACACCCATAAGAACTTCAATATCCTTGTCGTGGACTATCTTCTTACGGTCGGCAAGCTCCTTGAATTTAATAAAAATCGCATCCATCTCGGTACTTGTTCCACTAAATCCAAGTTCCTTGAGGCGTGCATCAAAAGCATGTCTTCCTGAATGCTTGCCAAGAACCATCTGCTTGGATGGAATTCCTATCTCTTCCGGTGTCATTATCTCATACGTCAATGGGTTGGCCATGACACCATGCTGATGAATTCCGGCTTCGTGGGCAAATGCATTCTGACCTACGACAGCTTTGTTAATCTGCACTTTCGTTGCTGTAACAGCGGATACCAGCTTGCTTGTTCTAAAAATCTGTCTCGTATCAATAGCTGTATCACACCCGAAAACATCGGACTTGGTCTTGATTGCCATTACAATCTCCTCAAGTGCAGCATTACCTGCCCTCTCTCCAAGACCGTTAATTGTGCATTCGATCTGCTGAGCCCCGGATCCTATTGATGCCAAAGAATTGGCAACAGCCATTCCCAGGTCGTTATGGCAATGTACTGATACAATTGCCTTCTCGATCCCTTTTGTGTTCATTGTAATATATTTAACCAATTCTGCCATTTCAAACGGTGACGAATAGCCAACTGTATCAGGAATATTAATTGCTGTAGCTCCTGCTGCTATTACTGCAGCAAAAATCTTGCAAAGAAAATCCTTGTCGCTGCGGCTTGCGTCCTCTGCGGAAAATTCAACCTGAGGGCAAAGCGATGCAGCGTATTTGACCATATCGGTCGCTCTCGTTAAAACGTCGTCAGGCTGCATTTTGAGCTTATATTTCATGTGAATCGGTGATGTCGCAATAAAAGTATGAATAAGTGGAGATACGCCAACTTTTACGGCTTCCCACGCCCTGTCGATATCACCTTTGGTAGCTCTAGATAGGCTTGCTACAGAAGCATTCTTAACAAGCTTCGCTATCTCGTTTACCGATTCGAAATCTCCGGGGGAGGCAATGGCAAAGCCAGCTTCGATTACATCAACCCTCAGCAATTCCAGAGCAGATGCAACCTCCAATTTCTCTTGCAAATTCATACTGCACCCCGGTGCCTGTTCTCCGTCTCTCAGTGTTGTGTCAAAAATCCTGATGATCTTCTTCGTCTCCTGCATGTTACCTACCTCCTTTTCAATTAATATTTATTTTCTAAAATAACAAACTAAGTTTATTATATAGATTCGTATGATTACTATATAGGGAAGTGCTCTCACCACCTCGCAGATGATGGAGACTTCCTGCTAGATGGTTTAATGTTCATTTACATTGTATATCTCCCTTTACCATTTTCTCGATTAATTAATATTATGTTGTAGAAAAGAGAGTACATTGTATACAATAGAATATACCTTTAAGGTCAAAAAGACAATATCGGAAACATGCACTTTTCTTAACGTTTTAATACAGATTGTCTACACAAGTATTTGTATTTTTATGTGACAAACCCCCGGTACTTTGAAACTGGGGGTTGTGTTTTGTTGTATTTGAAATTATATGATATTAATCAGTATGTTATAACACTAATTGGTTGCCGGGCTTTCTGTAGAGTCATTAACTGGTACGGTTGCAATTGGCTCAACCTTCTTCCTGACTTCCTCTACATATGGCAATCCCATAAAAACTGCTTCGAACTCAGGTCCGTCTATCTTCTCCTTGGTCAGAAGCGTCTGAGCAAGAGAATGTAATGTCTCCATCTTTGCTGATAAAAGTTCCAATACTTCGCTGTAAGCCTTGTCGATTATAGCTTTTATCTCATCATCAATTACACCTGCCAGCTTGTCGCTGTAATCCCTTATATGCCCGTAGTCCCTTCCTAGGAAGACTTCTCCTTCGGTGGCAAAAACAAGGTTGGGGAGCTTGTCGCTCATGCCGTATTTGGTAATCATATCCCTGGCTATAGAATTGCACTGCTGTAAATCTGATGATGCTCCTGTACTGATCTCTCCTAGAACCAGCTGTTCGGCGGCTCTTCCGCCGAGAGAAATCATTATATCAATTATGAGGTTCTGCTTGGTTGTGTAGTAAATATCCTCGTGTGGCTTATGAGCTGTATAACCGCCGGCTGCTCCGGACGGTATGATTGAAACCCTCTCAACCTTGTCGGTCTCAGACAAGGTGCGGAGAACGATGGCATGTCCGGCTTCGTGGTATGCTGTGAGCTTTTTCTCCTTCTCACTGATGATTCTGCTTTTCTTCTCCGGTCCTACCATGATTTTAAATACTGCTTCAGTTATATCCTCATAGATAATCTGCTTGGATCCCCTGCGTGCTGCAAGTAAAGCCGCTTCATTCAAAAGATTCGCAAGATCCGCTCCTGTAAATCCCGGTGTAATCTTTGCAATCTCTTTAAGGTCTACACTCTCATCTAGAGGCTTGTTCCTTGCATGCACTTGTAAAATGGCTTCTCTTCCCTTGATATCCGGTCTGGTTACTGCGATTCTACGGTCAAATCTTCCCGGTCTTAAAAGAGCGGGGTCAAGTATATCAGGTCTGTTGGTAGCCGCCATTACAATAACGCCTTCGTTAGGTCCGAATCCGTCCATTTCTACAAGAAGCTGGTTAAGTGTCTGCTCGCGTTCATCGTGACCGCCACCCATTCCGGCTCCCCTGTGTCTGCCTACGGCATCAATCTCATCTATAAAAACTATGCATGGCGCCTTCTTCTTAGCTGTCTCGAAAAGATCCCTGACTCTTGAAGCACCGACTCCGACGAACATCTCAACAAAGTCAGAACCCGAAATCGAGTAAAACGGCACCTGGGCTTCTCCTGCAACTGCCTTTGCGAGCAGTGTCTTACCTGTACCTGGAGATCCTACCAGAAGTATTCCCTTGGGTATCTTGGCTCCCAGTTCAATATATTTGGCGGGATTCTTGAGGAAATCAACAATCTCTGTCAATTCCTCCTTCTCCTCGTCTGCGCCTGCCACGTCCTTGAATGTGACCTGGTTCTTGGTCGGGTCGTTAAGCCTGGCGCGGCTTCTGCCAAAGCTCATGGCACTCTTGCCGTCTGAATTCTGTCTGTTGTAGGTAATCCAGAAAAATAATCCAATACCGCCTAGCATCAATACGATAAATGCCAGATTGATCCATGTGGAAATATCAGCCGGCTCCTTGTAATCAAATTTAAAATCAGGGTTGGCCGCCTGAGTTTTCTGTAATGCTTCGTAAATAGGCTGCATCCAAAAACCCGACACTTTAACAGTGATTTCCTTGGGTTCACCTGCTGCTACGACCTTTGGCTTTGCGGTAAGCGAAAATCCGTTGACAACAACTTCGCTCATCTTGCCCTGCTCGATCTGGGTAATAACCTCTGAAACAGTAGTTTTCTTCTTATCTGTGTTCGTCGAAACATATAATGACATGAGTATAATTACCGCAAGCATTATTATATAAAACGACCAGCCCTTTAATTTTATTGGATTAGGATTTTTCATTTATGTTTTACCTCCGTCGTCTCCTAATATGAAAACATCAGACAGGTGTCTGTAATTTCCAGCATAGTCAAGACCATAACCTACTATGAATTCGTCAGGAATCTCCATTCCTACATAATCTGCCTTAATATCCGCTCTGCGCCTCTCTGGCTTGTCAAAAATAGTGCAAATCGCTATGCTTTCAGGATTCCTGGTCAAAAGCAAGTCCTTCAGATGTTTCAATGTAAGTCCTGTATCAACCAAATCCTCAACTATAATTACATTACGCCCCGTTATATCTGTATCCAGGTCAGTCAATATCTTGACAACGCCGCTTGTTGTTGTGTTGTTTCCGTAGCTTGATACCAGCATGAAGTCTATTTCGATTGGAATACTTATCTCACGGACAAGGTCAGCCATGAAAATAAATGCTCCCCTCAGAACACAAATGAGAAGCAGATCCTTGCCCTCATAGTCCTTTGATATCTGCGAACCCAGTTCCTTGACTTTGGAGTGGATTTGTTCTTTACTTATAAGAACCTCTTTTATGTATTTACCCATAAATCCTCCTGATTGACTAACTATACCATACGTTTTAGCATTTAATAAGTAAAAATTATTACTTAATTATGAACGATTAGTGACTGTAATGCTTACCAAAGTCTCTTCATCTTTGGGAAATGACCCGTTGGATTTATAAATCTCCTCAGAGGATGAATTCGATGTCTGCAAAATGCTATTCGAATGCGAACCCGTAACCTTTGGGATGAATAAAACCTCCGACCCTTTGGCCAAAAACAGTAGTCCGGAACGCTCCTTTGATGAAATTTTCTTCTCGGTCAAAAATTTCTTGATCGACTTGCTTCCACTTCTGCTGTTAGGCCTTATGAAATCTCCCTCCCGTTTGGACCTCCACACCGAACCTTCAAGCATCTTAAGAGGGAAAGACCATGTCATAGCATTATAAACTATATCTGCATTATTCTCAACGAATTTTGTACTGATAATATAACTAAATATTTTGTCATCAATTTGCGATGGCACTTCAAAAGGTACTTCAAGTGAATTTATATAAGAATTTTCCCTATCCTTTTTGTCGGCTTTTACGGATAAAAACTCTTTTCTTTTTTCATTCGTAGAGATTACCAGCCTGCCATTGTGAATCCACCCGCAGTAACCGTCGCAAAGGTTTATGGATTTGCCGTCCTTTGAATCGTTTGTAAGCTTTATAAGTGACTTTGTCTGTGCCAGAGTGAGGTTCTTTTTGTCGCCACGCACTTTCTCGTAGAGAATCCTGACAATGCGCGATGAAAGGGCAAAATCCAGCCCGCTGAGCACTGAAACCGGCAAGGAGTTTTCGTCTTTTGCTTCTTTTGATTCCTTTAATTCTGAGTATTCATTTATGGAAGATAACAACTTTCTTGCTTCCTTTTCGATGAATAAGTCATCTTCAAGGCAAAGACCGCGGGTCTTTAGCAATGCATCTGTTATATCGCGTTCGAAAAGATTGTTCATGAAAGGGATAAGCTGCAACCGGATTTTGTTGCGTTCGGCGCATGGCTCGTCATTGGTCTTGTCAGTACGGTATTCAACCGAAAGAGTTTCGATGTAACTTTCAATCTCTGCTTTCGTGCAATCGAGCAGCGGTCGTATAACGTTGCCGGAAACAGCTCTGATTCCCGCCAGTCCATAGGTTCCAGATCCGCGCATAATATTGAGAAGGATAGTTTCGGCCTGGTCCTGCAAATGGTGGGCGATAGCTACCTTAAGCCCCCTGGGTTGTGATATCTTATTGAAAAATTCATATCTGAGAATTCTTGCTGCTTCCTCTGTCCCGACCTTATGTTTCCTGGTGTATTTAGGCACATCTACAGAAATTGAATGAAATGGAATATTCCGTGCATTGCAGTATTTTCTCACGAATTCGAGGTCGCCTACGGAATCCTCGCCGCGTAGCGAATGATTTACATGGCAGACTTCTATATTATACTTGTGTGTAGCAGAAAGCTTTATCATCACATCAAGAAGACACATTGAATCGCTGCCTCCGGAGACGCCCACCAGCAAGGTCTCTCCATTTACAAGCATTTTGTTGGACGAGATTGTATTTTTGACCTTTTCCATGACTGTATCAGGCATGGAATTTTTTGTGGATGATGAATTCACTTTGTCAATCACCTAGTTCACCGGTATGGCGCTTGATGAAGGATCAGATGGCATGTTATCATCTTCAGGCTCGAAGAACATTGTGTACTTTGGCCACCAGCTCATCTTGACATTGCCGGTGTTGCCTGAACGGTTCTTGGCAATTATAACTTCCGCATCTTCGATTTCAAGCTGAATCTGTCCCTGGCTGTAATAGTTGTCTCTATACAAAAAAGTAACTACATCCGCATCCTGCTCTATGGAACCCGAGTCTCTCAGGTCTGAAAGCATAGGTCTTTTATCATTACGCGCCTCGCATGCACGGCTCAGCTGCGAAAGAGCGATAACCGGGACATTTAGTTCCTTGGCCATGATCTTCAAAGACCTGGTAATTTCGGAAATCTCCTGCTGTCTGTTCTCTACCTTCGAATTACCAGAGCTCATAAGCTGAAGGTAGTCAACGATAACAAGTCCAAGTCTGCCTTCAAGCTTCAGTTGTCTACACTTGGAAAGCATCTCAACCACGTTAGTACCGGATCTGTCGTCGACATAAACCTCTGTATTATATAGAATAGGAAGCGCCCGTGATATCTTGTCCCAGTCTTCCTGTCTTATCATTCCCTCGCGCATTATCCTTGAATTGACAAGAGCCTGTGCGCTGAGCATACGGTTACCTACTTCCTCCTTGGACATTTCAAGGCTGAAAATAGCAGCCGGTACGTTATAGAGCATCGCTGATTTCTGTGCAATATTAAGTGCAAAAGCAGTCTTGCCCATACCTGGTCTGGCTGCAACGATGATAAGCGCCCCGTTTCCCATACCTCCAAGCGCCCTGTCAAATTTTAAAAATCCGGTCTTGACTGTCCGCTCGCTGGCGACACCTCTGGACCTCTGGCTTATTTCATTGACCGTCCTGCCGATTATTTCCTTGAGGCTTTCAAACCCTGTGGAATCCCTGTTCTCTCTGACATCGTATATTCTTTTGGCTGCAATGTTAAGCACTTCGTTTGCATCGCGTGCATCTTCGTAGCACATTGAGTTTACCTCTTCTGTTAAACCAATGATTTTACGCAAAATCGCCTTTTGGCGCACAAGATCGGCATACTGCGCCGCATTCGCCATAAAGGGGACCAGGTCCGGCAAGGTGGATATATACTTTAATCCGCCGGCCTTCTCCAGGAGCTGCTTGCTGTCAAGCGCGTCGGAAACCGTAATAATGTCAACAGGCTTGGCTGACATATAAAGTTCACAGATCACTTCGTAAATCATGCGGTGATCCGGGCGATAGAAATCTTCATTCTTAAGTATGGATGTCACTTCTGCGAGTGCGCGCTCGTTAGACATGGCACTGCCAAGGACAGATTGTTCCGCCTGATTATGATTAGGTGGAATCTTGCCGTCAAATTTCATATTTGTTTCTTTTGATGCCATACTGTCTCCTGTCAATAAATGTTCAACCCGCCTTGCAGATATATCATTAAAAAAAGTAAATTCTCAAATATAAAATGTCATAATAAATGTCCGGATACCCAAAATAAATCAATTTACAATAATACTTGAATGTTTTATTTCGCCAGTTCGACAACCCTGACTTTTATCCTGGCGGACACATTGGTGTGTAGCTTTATATCCACTTCGTAATCGCCAAGTGTCTTCATGTGTGCATCTACGGTTATGCCTCGTTTATCGATCTTGTATCCCTGGGCAAGTAGTGCGCTCGCTATATCCATGGCTGTAACCGCTCCGTAAAGCCTTTTACCTTCTCCGCACTTCATCGGAACAGAAAACACCTTGTCCTCCATCTCTTTGGCGGTTGCCTTTGCGTCCTGTAGCTGCTTGTCAGCCCTTGCCTGTTCCGCCTTTTTCTTGATCTTGATGGAATTTAAGTTGGAAGGAGTGGCTTCAAGTGCCAGATTTTTCTTGAATAGCATGTTGTTAGCATAACCTGCGCTTACTTCTACAATATCATCCGCCTTGCCAAGTGCCTTTACATCCTGTAACAGTATAACTTTCATGTGAGCCTCCTATATATGTTCTGCACGATTCTCGATATGATTTACTAATTGTGTTCGAGCCGGTTTTTTTATTTATTATTGTAACATTGTATGCATTTATATTCCATAAAAATTTGCATTTTGCTTTCGTTTTTTCGTAACTGTTAATTGCATTTTCCCGTTATACGTCAAAAAGCGTCCCCTCTGGTGAAGGAACGCCGGTCAGACCTAAGCATATAGGTAAAGCTTACTTTGCAGCGTTTATCGCCTTTGTCATTCTTGACTTTCTGCGTGCAGCTGTGTTCTTGTGCATAAATCCTTTTGATACCGCTTTGTCAAACTTAACGATAGCTTCGTCCACGATTGCTTTAGCATCAGGGCTTGAAGTCTCTATAGCGACTCTGGCTTTCTTCGCAGTTGTGCGGATAGCGCTCTTCTGAATCTTATTGGCTTCAGTCTTCTTCTGTGTAACTGCTACTCGCTTGATGGCTGATTTGATATTAGGCATGAATTCCCCTCCTGTATAGGATAACTTTTAAATACTGTGGTATTCTAACATATATTCGTTGCTTTATGCAAGTGTTTTTTTGTTGTCTCACAATTTCCATACATTGCCTATACATTGCGGATAACTTAGTCCATTGCAGCATAATTCCATCCTAATATTCCCTCATAATGTGTATCTCAGTTGTATCTCAGTTACATCCCTCATTTCTTTTTACTTGCCTCAATCACCTATGTATGTTATGATTACAACAACTGAACATTATCTGGTTGATTTATCCAAATCGCGGGTAATTACGAAATTAATAGATATGATTTAACCGGAGTGGACATGGTTACATGCCTGCCCCGTATAATAATACTGATAAGTTACAAAATAGAACGTTTTGAAATTTATCTGTCCAGTTAGTAGAGGACAGTGTTTTTTGTGTTCAAAATAGAATTATTAAAGGAGAACAAATGCTAAAATCATTCTCAGGCTCTAAGAGCTTCGGAAAAAATTCCAACGCCACGAGGCCGGATATAAGCGACCCGGTCACTACATCATCAGACTCTAATACTAAGCAGTCAAGCACCAATGTCAATGCATCCAGACAGCAGAAGCCTGGCGCAAGACCGCCCCATCCAACCCGGGGCAGCCATCCACCCCGTACAGCACAAGGCACTCAGGGAGATCGTGTACCTCAGAAGTTGAAAGATTCCAAGTCAAACTACGCACCACAGAAGGTGCAGGACTCTCAAAGCATCCGAACACCACACAAATCACAGAACTCTCGAGGCAGCCACCCACCTCAGACCATACAAGACACGAAGATAAATCGTCCGACTCAGACCACACCAGACTCTCAGATAAATCGTACACATCAGGCACCTCAAGGAACGCAGTCAGTACATGTTTCCAGACAGATTCAAAGTGCCAGACCTGCCGGAGTCAAGCAAGTTAATGAGGGCAAAACCTCACCCGCAGCAGGCAATTTTAATAATAGCAATGTTATTAACAGACCGGGAGTCGTAACTCCAGACAACACTGTCAACAAAGCAAACCTAAACAATCCCAATAACAAAGCACATCAAGCTGCCAGTCTCATCAAGAACATAATTAAAGATGGCATTTCTCAAAGTATAAAGCCGAGGCATTCTGATATCAAGCCAGATCACAAATCCAATAAAACAAAGGACCCCAGGTCATCGGTTCCTACCTTGAAGGTCATTCCTCTGGGCGGTATGCGTGAGATAGGCAAGAACATGTTCGTATATGAATACGGCGACGACATCATAATAGTTGATTGCGGTATCGGATTTCCCGAGGAGAATATGCCTGGTATCGATGTGGTCATTCCGGATATGTCATATGTATTTCAGAACAAGGCTAAAGTGCGTGGAATATTTTTCACACATGGACATGAGGACCATATCGGTGCAGTCGCCTGGTTAACCAATGAAGTAAGAGCACCCATTTATGGAAGCAAGCTTACTGTAAGCCTTATAGCTCTCAAGCTTGAGGACCGTGGAGGCGCTATCAAGAATGTCGACCTGCGTCCTGTCGAAGATGGCGATATTATTAAAAGTGGATGCTTCACAGTTGAATTCATCCACGCCAACCACAGTATCGCCGATGCCAACATGCTGGCCATCAAGACACCGGTTGGCTGTGTAATACATACCGGCGACTTCAAAATCGACTATACACCTATTAACGGAGATCCGATAGACCTTTCGAGAATTGCTTCATTAGGGCACGAAAAGCCATTGCTGATGCTTTGTGAAAGTACCAATATCGAGAAAAGCGGTTTTTCCATGTCCGAAAGCAAGGTTGGTGAGTCATTCATCAACATTTTCGATAAGGCTCCGGGCAGGGTTATTGTGGCTACTTTTTCATCAAATATATACAGGATGCAGCAGATTTTCACCGCAGCGGAATATTACAACCGCAAGGTCTGCCTGATTGGCAGAAGCATAATCAATGTTTTCAATGCTGCAAACTCACTGGGATACATGAAGATCAAGCCCGAAACGCTTGTTGACATCAACAAGGTAAAAAACATACCTCCCGAGAATCTTGTCATTATATCCACCGGCAGCCAGGGTGAAACTCTTTCCGCGCTTACACGTATGGCTTTTAATGAACACCAGAAGATAGAAATCTCTTCAGGCGATACAATTATAATATCCGCTAGCCCTATCCCTGGCAACGAAAAGCCGATTTACCGTGTTATCAATGAATTATACCTCAGGGGAGCCAATGTAATATACTCTTCACTAGCTGAAGTTCATGCTTCAGGGCACGCTTATCAGGAAGAGCTAAAACTTATTCATCAACTTGTAAAGCCCAAATACTTTGTGCCTGTGCATGGCGAATACAGAATGCTTTTTCAGCACTCGGCACTTGCACATAACATGGGGCTGCCACAAGATAATTCATTTTTGCTGAGCAATGGAGACATTCTGGAACTTACTGCAAATTCTGCAAAAGTTACAGGTTATGTTCCCGCTGACGGAATATTAATAGATGGCTATGGCTTCGGAGACATAGGCAACACAGTCTTAAGCGACCGCAAGCTTTTATCCGATGATGGTGTCCTGTCCGTAGCTATCGCAGTCTCAGGTCAGACCGGCACGCTCTTGGGAGAGCCTCATATCGAGACTCGCGGATTCATATACGAAGCTGAGGAAGAAGAGATTACCAAGGAGATCAAGAACAAGGTTTTCGTATTTGTCAACAAATGCAGTGCAGCCAACAAGCCGTTGATGCCATTGCTTAAGTCTACCGCTCTGCGTGACCAGCTACGTGATTTCCTGTTCGACAGGACCAAAAGACGTCCTATTATAATAATTTCGGCGATTGAAGTTTAGCCAGCTCTATATAAGTTACATTATATCTGCAAATAAATCAGATATAGTGACTTCAAGACCCTCGTAAATCATAGAAAAGGCTGTGTCACCCAATCTGTAATACAGATTTTGATCAATAGAGTTGTCTTTAAATGTATAAATTATAATACACTTGCCAATCGGGTCGACAATCCAGTATTCTTCAACTCCTGACATCATGTAGGTGTTGAGCTTATATACCATGTCCTTGCTTCTTGTACTGACCGAAAGTATCTCAATGGCAAGTGATGGTGTACCCATGTACTTGTTCTTTTCGTCAATATTGTTATTCATATCACATATAACTGTAAGATCGGGTTGCATCACATCAGGGTCCTGGATGTCTTTCTTCCTGAAAAGCACGTCAAAAGGCGCAAGAAAGGGTTTGCATATCTTGCCCTTGAAATATTGCCTGAAAATAATATATAAGTTTCCAAGAATTTCCTGATGACTGATATCCGGGGAAGACATGAGAAATATCTCACCATTTATGAACTCCATACGTGTCTGGTTGTTCTCATATATCCCCATAAACTCTTCATAAGAAACAGAGCGCTTATCATACTCGTATTCTGCAGCATTATCTTTGATTGTATAATATCTCTCAATATCTGATACATAAGGCACCAGGCGAGCTACTTTCCTGGCATTTTTGGTAATAACCACTTCACTGTTTTCATCCATTACATGCATTAAATATAACCCGAAATTGTTCTTCATTTCAGTTGCTGTTGCAAGCATTTCAATCACCTCCATATAAAACATTGTAACAGCATTTCGGCTAACATGTCAATGCGTATTGTCTATTTTTCTGTTACTACTTAGCTACTTTTTGCATAAATAGGATGTATGAAAAACTTCGTCAGACAAAAACAGAGCCAAAAGTTTCAGATTTGGCTCTGCGAATTTGAATTTTAGCTCCGACGTAGTAAAGCCAAAACCTTCAGTTTTGGCTCTGTGGAAAATCCACTTAGGCGGATTTTCTTCAATTATACTTGCTCCGACGCATTACGTAGTTTTAACACATCCTATATCCCTGTATCGCTGATATCTCTGCCTAACAAGCTCGTCCGGACTCACCTTTATCTGAGCGTTTAGAAAGTTCCGGATCTCTTCTCTCAACGGTTCGAATATCTTGTTCTTGTCCGAAAAATCAGGTTTGATATGTGTGGAGAAATCTGAGGTGGAAGTCGCAAGGCTCATTATATCGTCGCTCGTGCTACCATCAGATTTTTTGCTCTTTTTTGCTTTTTTTATTTTTACTTTTTTGACGGATTCCTCATCTTCACCACCTGCCGGACGCTCATTGCCGAAAGGGACTATCTTCTCGATAACGCCAAGCTCGAAAAGGTCATTTGCAGTAAGTTTCAAGGATTTTGCTGCCTCTTCCACTTTTGTGGAATCCTTCCATAGTATGCTGGCGCAGCCTTCCGGAGAAATAACCGAATATACTGAATTCTCCATCATCCACACCTGATCAGCGACCGCTAGTGCAAGCGCTCCACCGCTTCCGCCCTCGCCAATCAGTATAGACAGGACGGGGGTTTTAAGTGTCATCATCTCCATGAGGTTTTCAGCGATAGCCTGGCCTTGACCACGCTCTTCAGCGGCAATTCCGCAGAAAGCCCCTGCAGTATCAACGAAACAAATTACAGGACGAGAAAATTTCTCAGCCTGCTTCATAAGACGCAAGGATTTACGATATCCTTCCGGATGTGCACAACCGAAATTTCTTTCGACTTTTTCCTTGGTGTCGATGCCTTTTTCGAGAGCTACGATAGTAACAGGAATTCCTTCAAACATTGCAATTCCAGCAACAACAGCTTTGTCCTCCATGCATCTGCGGTCTCCGCAAAGCAACGTGAAATCCTCAAATAGGCTGTTGATATAAGAATACGACGTCGGTCTGTCCTTGTCCCTTGCCATTTTAACTTGTTCGTATGCAGTAAGTGCCATATAATCACCTTTCCTTATTTCGCATGCATCTTCAGGATTTTCGTAAGATAACTCTTCATTTCGTTTCTCGGTACAATCGCGTCGAGAAAGCCTTTCTCAATCAAAAACTCCGCTGACTGAAAGCCTTTAGGTAGTTTCTGCTTTATCGTCTGCTCAATGACCCGCGGACCTGCAAACCCTATCAGTGCGCCCGGTTCAGATACAATCAGGTCGCCTTCCATCGCAAAACTGGCGGTTACTCCGCCGGTGGTTGGATTCGTTAAAAACGAAACATATAGAAGCCCAGCGTCGCTGTGAAGCTTAACCGCGCCGCTTGTCTTGGCCATCTGCATCAAAGAAAGTATTCCCTCGTGCATTCTGGCACCGCCTGACGCGCAAAAAACGATGACCGGCAGTTTGTTTTCGGTTGCATATTCAAAAGCCCTGGTGATTTTCTCGCCGACAACGCATCCCATGCTTCCCATGATAAATGCGGATTCCATAACACAAATAGCTGTCTTATATCCGCCAATCGAAGCTACTCCGGAAACAACAGCTTCCTTTTCGCCACTCGACTTCATTGCATTTACAAGCTTTTTGTCGTATTCGGGAAAATCCAATCTGTTTACAGATTGCAGATCGGCATCCAATTCAACAAATGTGCCTTCATCGGCGACAAGAGAAAGTCTCTCGCGTGCGGAAATTTTGAAATGATATCCACACTCCGGGCAAATCTCCATGTTGTCGATTATAGCGTCTGCAAGAAACGCCTTTTTGCATTTGTCGCAAGAACGCCACATTTCTTCAGGAAAACTTGGATCTTGTCTGTTTTCAATGCCGACAAGCTTTTTTTTGCTGTGTTTCTCAAGCCAGTTATCCGTCTTCTTGAATGAATTCCTGTTCAGCATAATTTAATTCACCGCCCTTTTCTCTATCAGATCGTTCAAAAATGCCGTGTCGTATTTTCCCGACAGAAATCTTCTGTCCCTTAAAATCTGTATCTGCAGTTCACTGTTCTGAGTAATGCCTTCGATTACAAGTTCACATAATGCGGCCTGCATTTTGCGGATTGCTTCGCCTCTCGTATTGGAATACACTATAAGTTTGCCAATCATGGAGTCATAAAACGGGGGAACAACATATCCTTGATATACCGCGCTGTCAAATCTGACTCCCGGGCCTCCGGGGACATGAAGCATTGTGATTTTACCCGCTTGAGGTCTGAAATTATGGTTCGAATCCTCTGCATTGATTCTGCATTCGATTGCATGTCCCTTGATCTTGATGTCCTCCTGTGTGAAAGGAAGGGGTAGTCCGAAAGCTATCCTAATCTGCCACTGAACAATGTCGATTCCTGTGACCATCTCAGTAACAGGATGTTCCACTTGAAGCCTTGTGTTCATTTCCATAAAGTAGAAATTTTCTTCTTTGTCATATAAAAACTCGATCGTCCCCGCATTCGTGTAACCAACTGCCTTTGCTGCCCTGACGGCAACTTCGATCATTGCTTCGCGCGTCTCCTGGCTTATTGCAGGTGATGGACTCTCTTCGATAAGCTTTTGATTTTTCCTTTGTACTGAGCATTCACGTTCACCAAGACAGATGACATTCCCTATTTTGTCGGCAAGAATCTGCATTTCGATATGTTTTACAGAAGTCAGAAACTTCTCCAGATAGACACCACCATCGCCGAATGCGCTCTTTGCTTCAGAGGATGCTGATGCAAAAGCATGGTCGAACTCCTCGGATGAATTGACAAGACGTATTCCCCTTCCACCTCCGCCGCTTCTGGCTTTGATGAGTATGGGAAAACCTATCTCCTCGGCCTTTGCCCTTGCCTCGTCACAGTTCTCTATAACCTCACTTCCGGGTACAACAGGAACTCCGGCGTCTATCATAGTCTTTCGTGCCATGTTCTTGTCGCCCATAAGAGAAATTATTTTGGATGAAGGCCCTATTAGTTCTATATTGCATTGCTCGCAAAGCGAGACGAATTTGGCATTTTCTGAAAGGAGGCCGTATCCTGGATGTATAGCTTCACATTTGGTTGTAATCGCCGCAGTTAAAATCGCTCCCATGTTAAGATAGCTCTCATTGACCCTGGGACCGCCTATACAGTAGCTTTCATCAGCCATGTTCGCATGCATCGCATTACTGTCCGCCTGTGAATATACAGCTACAGTCTTTATTCCCATTTCCTTGCATGCCCTTATGATTCGGACTGCTATCTCTCCACGGTTGGCTATCAAAATTTTATGAAACATCGGTTTTCTCCTTTGTTTGTGTTTGTGCTATTTTATTGGATTGTGTCTACGAAATCAATGCAAATGAAAACGAAGCCACAACTGCGATTTTGCCATCCACTTTTCCTGTAGCCTTTGCAAAGAAAAACGGAGCTCTTTCGCGCACTATCTCACATTCCACTTCGAGCGTGTCGCCAGGGACAACTTTCCTTTTGAACTTGACACCGTCAAGTCCTGTAAAATATGGGGTTGCGCCTTTGATTTTATTGGCTATTATTACCGAACCGGTCTGAGCCAATATCTCACAAAGAATAACGCCGGGAACAACGGGATTACCGGGAAAATGTCCCTGCAGGAAAAACTCGTCGCCTCTTACTGTGTATTTGCCGGTGGATGCGTTTTCGCTTACAAGCTCGGCTGAATCAACGAGCAGCATAGGCTCGCGGTGTGGAATTATTTTTTTGATATCTTCTCTATCCATAGCAGTATTTTTACCTGTCCTTTTTATTAGTTAGAAAATTACTTTGTCTCCAATTGTCGTATCGAGAATTTCAATTGGTCGAAAATCAAATCATTCTATTTCATCTTCAATATGACTTGACCGAATTCAACTATATGTCCGTTCTCGACGCATATCTTTGCGACTTCACCGTCTGACTCGGCCAGAATTTCGTTCATCAGTTTCATGGCTTCGATTATGCAAAGAATGTCGCCTTTTTTGACCTTGTCTCCAACCTGAATAAATGGCTTGCTTTCTGGTGATGCAGCGGCATAATAGACACCAAGCATAGGAGATAAGACATCCTCGAGGCCTGCATCATTGGACGTGGCGGGAGAAGATGAAGATGCGTTGTCCGATTTGGCTGCGGCATCGGCAGAAGCAGTTGTGCTGTCTGCTTTAAATGCGGCATTGGATGAGCCCGCGCCTGTAGTGTTCATGCGGTTATCGCTGAGTCCTGCATCCGGAGAAAAGTTCTCATGCATAAATGGAACACTCTGCATTCTTGGATAAAAATCATTGCCCGGCATACCAAAATGTGCTCTTCCATGAACATCCTTGCTGATACGTATCTTGAGATTGCCTTCTTCGACTTCAAAGGAAGTAATAGTAGATCCTTCAACCATTGTAATAAGTTCTTTTATCAATTTAGTGTCCATTGTTGTCCTCCTCATTCTTTACATTAAACGTGCTGGTCTGATTGCTATGCAGGCGTTATGTCCGCCAAACCCAAGTGATGTCGACAGTGCAAGGTCGATTCTCGATTCACGAGCGACATTAGGAACATAATCCAGATCGCAGTCCTCATCCTTTTCGCTGTACCCGATTGTGGGAGGCACAATACCTTCCTCTGCGGCTTTAAGGCAGGCGATAACTTCTACGGCACCGGCTGCTCCGAGCATATGTCCCGTCATCGACTTAGTTGAGCTTACCATTACCTTGTATGCCAGTTCTTCTCCGAGGGCTTTCTTGATTGCAAGAGTCTCTGTCTTATCGTTAAGAGGAGTGCTGGTTCCATGTGCATTTATATAAATCTTGCTGTCGGTTTCAATAAGTCTCTTATATTCCGGATCCTGTCCCAAAGCTTCTTGTAAAGCTATTGTGATTGACCTGGCAGCACCCTTTGCATCAGGGCTTGGAGCAGTTATATGATAAGCGTCGCAGGTATTGCCATATCCGATTATTTCACCGTAGATCTTGGCGTTTCTAGACTTTGCGTGCTCGTATTCTTCCAAAATAACAACACCGGCTC
>CAZZCN010000060.1:0-17700 GCA_964652975.1 uncultured Oscillospiraceae bacterium
GCACGGTGGAGAAGATATCGAATTTTTGGCGCGGAGAATAATAATCTGTGCATCTGAAGATGTAGGAATGGCCAATCCCTCAGCTTTGAATACAGCAGTTTCGGCATATAATGCAATCATGCTTATTGGAATGCCGGAAGCCAGAATCATACTTGCACATGCTGCGATTTCAGTCGCCACTAGTCCTAAATCGAACGCCTCATATATGGCTATCGACAAGGCTTTGCAGGATGTAGCCAACAAGAGAACGGGTGAAATTCCGATGCATCTGCGAAATGCTCCAGTCAAAGGAATGAAGGACCTTGGATACTCGGTAGGATATAAATATGTACATGACTATCCCGATAATTATGTCGAGGAGGAGTATTTGCCCGAGGAGATCAAAGGTACAGAATATTACAATCCATACGCCAACGGGTACGAGCAAAAAATCAAGGAATGGCTCGATGCAAAAAGGGCGAAGAAAAGTAAAAAGACAGAAGAAAAGCAAAAACAATAATATTTGGGGGAAATAAAAATGCCTGAAAAGAAAACAATTAAAATCGGATATGGGAAGGGAGAGATTTCTTTTGATGTTGGTATTGATAATTTAATATGCGAACTCAAAGCAAACGCTATAGACATTGAATCAACAGGCTTGAATGAAGTTGTACGAGCTCTCGAAAATCCTATTGGTACACAGAAGCTTCGCGATATTGTTACCAAAGGCGAGACAGTCTGTATAGTAACAAGTGACATAACACGTCCTTGCCCTTCGTATATAATGTTACCACCAGTAATTGACGAGCTGTTAGCCGCCGGGATTTCACTTGATGACATAACCATTGTATTTGGTCTCGGAAGTCACAGACCACATACAGAAGAAGAAAAACGAAAACTTGTCGGCGATAAGATTTACGGCCTTGTCAAAACAATCGACAGTGACCCTAATGACACAATTTCATTCGGTGTTACCTCAAGAGGAACACCGGTAAATATAACGAAATCAGTCGCAAATGCCGACCGTAGAGTATGTCTGGGAAATATAGAGATGCACTATTTTGCAGGTTACAGTGGAGGGGGCAAAGCAATAATGCCCGGTGTATCTGACAGATTTGCCATACAGGCCAACCATAGCCGCATGATAGAGAAGACTTCAATAGCAGGGCAGGTAGATAACAACGGAGTGCGTCTTGACATTGAAGAAGCTGCCGATATGTGCGGAATAGATTTTATTTTGAATGTAGTCCTGGACGAAGACAAGAAAATATGCAAGGCGGTTGCCGGAGACCATAGACTTGCTCATCGTGAAGGCTGCAGTTTCCTGGATTCAATGTACAAAATTACCATTCCTGAGTTAGCCGATATTGTAATAGCAAGTCCTGGCGGGTTTCCCAAGGATATTAATATTTATCAGGCGCAGAAGGCCTTGGACAATGCGCAACACGCGGTTAAGAAAGGCGGAATAATAATTCTTGCAGCCGAGTGCGCGGAAGGATTTGGGGAAGAAGTTTTTGAACGTTGGCTGAATGATGCCGAACAATCAACCGATCTTATAAGAAGGGTCGAAAAACAATTTGAACTTGGTGGTCACAAGGCGGCGGCAATTGCTATGGTTATCGAAAAATGCGAAGTGTACTTTGTAAGCGCACTTAAAGAAGATGTCGCGGCATTGACATTTATGAAGCCTTTTGCTAATTTGCAGGAAGCACTGGATAAAGCATTGGATGCAAAAGGCAGGGATTCAAAGATAATTGTCATGTCACATGCAGGCTCCACATTGCCTGTAATAGGCAATATGTAACTTCAGTTACTTCATTTAGTCTGCTAAAACTATATATTTAAACGGTAATACAAGGTTTAAAATAACAAGTGAGTGAGAGAAAAATTTTCACACTAAAAACAAAAGGGTGGTTATCAGTATGAGCAACACTGAAAAGAAAAGAGTTTATCTGGATTATGCGGCTACAACGCCCGTAAGAAAAGAAGTCATCGAAAGTATGATGCCGGTTTTCAACGAAAACTATGGTAATCCATCATCGATTTATTTCACTGGAAGACAGGCAAAGAAGATTCTAGAAGAATCCAGAAATAAATTTGCCAAGACAATAAATGCAGATGCGAGCGAAATATATTTTGTCTCATGTGGCTCAGAAGCTGACAACTGGGCGATAAAGGGAGTTGTTGATGCAAATTCCGGCAAGGGTAAACACATCATAACGTCCAAGATCGAACATCATGCGGTTTTAAATGTTTGCAAGTCCCTGGAGAAAAAGGGATACGAAGTATCATATGTAGATGTTGATGAATACGGTATCATAGACGCAAACAAAGTTGCTGAATTAATAAGACCGGATACAGTATTGGTAACTATTATGACAGCTAACAACGAAATAGGAACCTTGCAGCCAATCAAAGAAATTTCTGATATATGCAAGGAGAAGAAAGTCATTTTCCATACAGATGCTGTTCAAGCACTCGGATCGATGAAAATCGATGTAAAAGAGATGGGTGCTGATTTAATAGCTTTTTCAGGACATAAAATATATGCCCCCAAAGGAATAGGTGTTCTATACGTAAAGAAAGGCACCAAGATTTCATCATTCATAGAAGGCGGATCACAAGAGAGAAGAAAACGTGCCGGTACAGAAAATTTGCCATATATAGTAGGATTTACAAAAGCATTGGAATTAGCGCAGGCAGAACAGGAAGCTTATGCGAATAAATTGCTTTTACTTAGAGAATCATTCATAAGTGGAATTCTTTCACAAATTCCACATGTCAGATTAAACGGACACAGAACCCTCAGGCTGCCTGGTAATGCCAACCTGTCGTTTGAATTTATAGAAGGTGAGTCGCTTTTACTTATGCTGGACAGCATGGGATTTGAAGCATCAAGTGGTTCTGCATGTACTTCTGGCTCGTTGGACCCTTCACATGTACTGCTTGCAATTGGTCTGCCACACGAGATCGCTCACGGGTCGCTTAGGGTTACATTCGGTAAATATAGCGAAGAAAGTGACATTGAACCATTGATAAACGCATTAAAGGTAATAGTTGCAAGGCTTCGTGACATGTCACCACTTTATGAGGATTTTGTAAAAGGCAAAACAACAGAACCCAAATGCATGTTTACAGAGGATTCAGACTGTTGTGTCAATACCACGGGGTGTTACAAGGCACATCAGTGTTAACAAGATAACTGACCAACTTAAACTATAGCAAATCCCTGTGGTTTAGTTTTCATTCTTGAAGATGATATAAGACATAGATGTTACAAAGATTTATAAATAGTATTTAATTGAAATGAGGAATAGATATGTACAGTGATAAAGTAATGGACCATTTTATGAACCCAAGAAACATGGGAGAAATTGAAGATGCATCTTGTACCGGGACCGTAGGAAATGCAAAATGCGGAGATATAATGAAAATATATCTTACTATTGAAGACGGTATAATCAAAGACGCAAAATTCAAGACCTTCGGTTGCGGCTCGGCTATAGCTACAAGCAGCATGGCTACTGAGATGATAAAAGGCAAATCTGTCGAAGAAGCATTGACGCTCTCGAACAAAGCGGTAGCAGAAGCACTGGACGGACTGCCGCCCAACAAGATGCACTGCTCATTACTCGCAGAACAGGCGGTAAGAGCTGCAATCAAAGAATATTACGAAAAAAACAATCTGATCAATGATACAAACCGTCATTTCTTTGAAGACTTGGACAAGGAACATGTCGAACAAGAAGCGTGATAAAACTTTAGTTTTATCACGCTATGGATAAACTGATTTCATCAGTTTATCTTCACAATTTTCAGAGTTCTATGGAAAATCTGATACAACCAGATTTTCTATCCAATATAAATTATTGTTCGCTATAGATAAACTGATTTCATCAGTTTATCTACCCAGTTTCACAGAGTTCAATCCAATATAAATTATTGTTCGCTATAGATAAACTGATTTCATCAGTTTATCTCCTTGCAGTTGCTGTATTTCAAAAAGCAGGATAATACTCTGAGTAAATACAACTTGAATCTCAGAGCTTTGAAAAACTTCGCAAGGTAAATTCTATAATAAACACGAAAAACTCCAAAGGAAATTCGCCTAAGCGAATTTACCATAGAGAGCTAAAACGAAGTTTTAGCTCTTTTACCAGCTGCCACCGCCGCCGCCTCCACCACCGCCCCCTGAAAATCCCCCGCCGCCGCCGGAAAATCCGCCAGCGCCGGTTCCAGATGAAGGTGGTGCTGTATATCTTGCCATCGAAGCAGAGGTTGAATGAGCAAAAGAAGTCAGCATGGCATATGAATATATGTATCCGGGATACGTGCCTTCATACCAGCTTGGCTGCTCCATTGTAAATCCTTTGAATTTATTTTCCCAGATATCTGATACATTCAATACCAGGGCAAAAGGCAAAATGTGATAATAATACTCAGGGTCGCCTTCAAGCAGCGCTTCTAATCGTTCCTTTTCGGCAGTTACCAGAAATTCCTTGAATCCGATAATCCTTTCAAGGATCATCTGGCCATACGTTGATCTTTTCATTGTAAAAACTGCAATTGTCTGTATTATGAAAATAATAATAAGTGCAGGAATAATCGCAATAAATTGAATTGTGGTTCCGATGGCAAAAGCCAAGGCTGAATAAATCAGAATAAACAATACGGCAAAAAGCGACAGTATTACCGACAGACTTATACCGGCAGCTTTTGACCGCTTATACCATGCATTATTAATCATATTAACCATCCCATAAAAAACAAATGCTATCACTGTCGTAACACCACCGGCTATTAAAGCCATGCTCAATACCCCGAAAGATGAATAAACAACAGAAATTGTCAATATGCCTGTGAATATTGCAGCTAGAAAACTTATCAGACCAGATATTCTGACAGAGGTTTTATCATTTAATGACCGTTCGTTCTTAAAATACAAGGGGATGGCAGGGCGTATTTTCTCGGCTACCTTGTAAAAATCCTTCTGCAAATCAGATTTAGAAAGAGTGTCTCCATTTTTTGCTATAAGCTTTTTTAGTTCGTTAAAAGCATTCTGTTCCCAAAGCGGATGATCCTCATCCAAATCGGAATTGAACTTTATATCGAAATCGTTTTTGCCTGTAGCAACAAAATGCAGATGGTTATGAGAAGCCCAGTAAAGAAGCATAGATGTTATATCTATAGGTTCTACCGTTCGGTCGATAAGATATCCGATCGAACCAGAGCTTAATTTGTCGGGTGGATAGAATTCAACCACCGGAGAAACTATCTCGTCTTTTCCATATTTTCTATATAATAGCCATGAAATCAAGAGAAGAAGCAAGGTAGCAACAAGGATTATCATTGAGGAAGTTTTAACCAACGGGTATTTGAACGTATTATCGGGGAAAGTAGCCAACAGAGTGATTCCCTCGAAATTGTCAAGCATCTCTTTGTTTTCGATAATAAGACGGTCACCATTTTCGGTAACAGTTACGCCTTTTTCGTTGGAGTCGTTGTATTTGCCTGAATACACATTGTATTTGACCGGCTTTACGCCTTCCGGAAAGAAAAACTCAATATGCGCCCTGTCGATCTGCGTATCCCACTGGGTACCTATCAGGTTAATATAAACCATGTCAGCCTTAGTATCATTATCCTTGCCAAAAGTCAGTCTGTAGGATATATCGTACGTTTTGGCTCCGCTGATTGTTGAATTGGGGTCTCCTATTTTGATAACCCTGTAATCAGAGTCATACTCTATCGAGAAAGGATCACCAACTACCTTGATTCGCGAAATGTTGTATTTTGCAACACCTATTTTAACCGGTATTGCACGAAAAATTCCGTGTCTTTGCTCACTGAAATCAACAGTTATTCTCTCAGTTATATCAAAGCTGTTATCCGAATTGGTTATAACCTTTATATTATAATCATTTATGACAAAAGCTTCCTGCGCATATGCCGGAAACGAAATGAGTGATATCAAAAAAACAACTATAGCAAACGAAAACAGCTTAGCGATAGGGCGGAATTTATTAACCGATTGTGATTTTGAATGCGATTGTCCACGAAAAAACAAACTTGATTTTTTACAAATCATAAGTTTCACCTCAAATCGAAATAATCATATTGGTACTCAATATTTAAAAACAAAGCTTTGTACAAGTAAGCGCAATAATTCTAAAAAATGACAACTGCCGAACTATGAAAAACTTACCTTAACGTTTTCTCTCTCGTTTTCTTCAATATTGAAGAATTCCGCTTTTTCGAATTTCGAAATGGAAGCGACAATCATTGAAGGGAATGTCAAAATCAGAGTATTAAAGGTCTTGACTATTCCGTTGTAATATTTCCTGGCCTGTGATATTTCATTCTCGAGTGTCTGCAGCTGGTTCTGCAAATTGAGGAACTGACTGTCGGCCTTCAGGTCAGGATAGCTTTCGGATAGGACCATAAGTCTGCCCAATGCCTGTGTGAGTTCACCCTCGTTTTTCATTTTTTCCTGAATGTTGGTGCTGTCGTGTGCACTGGCTCTGGCGTTGATAACCGCCTCTAGAGTTGTCTTTTCGTGTGAAGCATAACCTTTGACCGTCTCGACAAGATTAGGAATCAAGTCGTACCTTTTCTTAAGGAAAACGTCCATTGTTGCAAAAGCCTCCTCGACACGCACTTTGAGACCGACCAGACTGTTATAGACTGAGACGTACCAGATGGCTACAATTACTACGACTACGGCTAATCCAATTAAATATGGCATAATAATATCCTCCCTTTTCATATTAGAAAATTTACTATATAACTATAATCCCTATTATATACCTAAAGTATAATATGTGACAAGTTTTGAAAAAAGTATAAAAAAGGTAGAAAAAATTTTTAAAAATTAAAAAAAGCTATAGACAAAATTCCAACTTTACGATACAATTCTTAAGCGGAGTTAGGACAAGCACATTTGCGGGTGTAGTTCAATGGTAGAACCTCAGCCTTCCAAGCTGACTGCGTGGGTTCGATTCCCATCACCCGCTCCACACGTAATGGCGGTCGCAAGACCGCCGTTCGTTTATCCGGGTCTATAGCTCAGGTGGATAGAGCAACAGCCTTCTAAGCTGTGGGTCAGAGGTTCGAGTCCTCTTAGGCTCACCAACAAGGGTATTACACGAACATTTATTACTTCAAAACTGGTTTTGCGGTAACAATCAAACTGTAGTACATGCAATAACGGTAAAGGTATAGCTCCTTTACCGTTTTTTGTTTGACCGAAAAATGCTTGCGTATTGCATTGATAATAACTATAATCTTTTTGTGTAGTTTTATTGTTAGTTTAAAAGATTATCTGATTCAAATATATGTAGATAATACGATAACCTTAATTCTACCGGTTAACACTATACAAATTTGCAACGAAAGAAGGACTTCAAAATGAAAAAACTCCTGTCATTGATTCTAACGTTCTCGCTAATTATCACGGTTATCCCACTCTTTAACGCTCAGACAACCTCCGCCTTAGACTATAACAATTTTACATATGAAATTACAGGGTCTGAGATATCTATCACAGGCGGTACACCTGTTAATGGATTGCTGGAAATTCCTTCGAGTATTGATGGGAAAAGTGTAACATCAATCAAATATAATGCTTTTTTTAATAATCAAGAAATAACATCATTGATTCTTCCTGAAAGTGTTATCAGGCTTGGACTTAAAGCATTTGGTGAATGCAAAAACTTAAAAACTGCTAATCTAATGGGAGTAAGAATTTTAGACGGTTCACCTTTTTATATGTGCACTAACCTGTTAACTATAAAATTCGGAAATCAAATAACTCAAACCGAAATCTATAATGACCCATTTGAAGGTTGTTATAATTTGAATTCTGTATATTTTGTTACAGCTCCGACTGACTTTTATAACGGAATGTTTCAAAACTCGTCAGATGGTTTAGTTGTATATTATAGTGAAAAAACTTCAGGATGGGATAATTGTTTAACAAGAAAGAAAAAGGTTCCATTCAACCCTGACTCAAAATACACTGTTACATATGACACTAATGGTGCTGCTAGTGGTACTGTGCCAATCGACAGTATTTTATATGAATACAATACTTTTTTTACAGTAGCGGATAATACCGGAAATTTAGTCAAACCAGGAGCGGAGTTTCTCGGTTGGAATACAAATAGAGACGGTACTTCAGTCGATCATTATGCAGGCGATGTATTTGATATCGAGACTGGTAACGTTGTTTTGTATGCGATGTGGAGTGATGGCCGAGATCAAGGTGATCAAAACGAATGGACTGATAGAACGGGAATAACATGGCAATACACTGAAGTAGGTGAATTGTTCTGCTCAATAGACAATGCAGATCCTGCAGTTGGAGTTCTTGAAGTTCCGGAAATAATCAATGGTAGAAAAGTAATTGCTATAGGTGCATATGCTTTTTATGATTGTAGCGAATTGACAGAGGTTGTTTTGCCAGATAATATCACCGGTATAAATGAATACGCATTTAGTGGCTGTACAGGAATTAGCAGTTTATCAATTCCATCCGGCACTGCATATATTGACGACACAGCTTTTTATAATAGTGAGTTAACAGCGATTAAAGTAGATCACTCCAATGCCTATTATTCAAGTTATCAAGGTGTTATGTACAACAAATCCAAAACAGTTATTGAAAATTTTCCACCGGGAAAGGATTATATTGAGACAATAGTACCATCAATCACTACTATTGCATCAGGTGCTTTTGCCACAAGTTATAAAATTTCGAATATCGATATTCCTGAAAGTGTCACGAAAATTGAAGGTTATGCATTTTATGAATGTAATTCCTTAACAGAGATTTCACTATCTTCATCTGTTCTTGAATTGGATGAAACGTCATTCCTTGCATGTGCTTCATTAAAATTTTTATATGTTCATCCACTTAACCCAAATTACTTTTCAGCAGATGGAGTAGTATACAATAAAAATCTGACTGAATTGATATGTTGTCCAAGTGGGAAAAATACAGTCTTAGATTTACCTTTAACAGTGTCTAAGATTAGCGAAACAGGCTTGATGGGGTGCTTTGATATACCCGGTTTTCAAGCAAACCCCTCCAGCTCGTATTTTTCGAGCTTGGACGGAGTATTGTTCAACAAAAATAAAACAATGCTTATGCAATGTCCTATACCAAAAGAAGGCGTATATACTTTGCCTTCCAGTGTAACAGAAATTAGAAGTGCTGCGTTCTCATGGTGTTATAATCTTACCTCAATAATATTACCAGCAAATTTAAAGACAATTGGCGCAGCGGCATTCATGGGCTGTATGGGTCTTGAAACAATTGCTATTCCTGCAAGCGTAACATCTATATCCGACAGTGCTTTTAATTATGATATTGCCCTGAAAAGTGTTTATTTCAGAGGTAATGCGCCTCTGATGGGTGAAGGTGTATTTGATTTTACGGCGGATGCATTTACCATTTATTATCCATCTTTAAGTACAGGGTATACTACTCCTACATGGCTTAATGAGGAATATAAAACGGCGAAATATCTTTATAATATCACAGTGACCTTCAGCAACACGGGCGGAACGCCATCCACCAAAGCTGTAAATTTTAATTCCACTGTGGCTGCACCTGCCACTCCTGCCCGCACCGGATATATCTTTGCAGGTTGGTTTACAAGCATGGCCTATACCACTCCGTGGGTGTTTGCCACTAATAAAGTGACATCAAATATCACACTTTATGCCAAATGGATAGGATTACAGGTCACAGGTCTAAAAGCTGCATCAGCCGGATACAACAGTGTAAAGCTTACATGGACCGCAACACCCGGTGCAAATAATTATGAAATTTACAGAGCAACAAGTCTTGGTGGAACATATTACCTTGTTACAACAATACCTGCGACATCACTGCCGACATATACAAACACGGCTCTCGGAACAGGAACAACCTACTACTATAAGGTTAGAGCATATTCTCTTAATGGTACAACCAAAACCTATAACAATTACTCAGCTATAGCATCAACCAAGCCATTGCCTGCAACACCTACAGGACTTGTCGCACAGGCCGCATCCTACAGCAGCACCAAACTGTCGTGGACAGCGGTACCAGGAGCGAGTGGATACAGTGTATATAGAGCAACAAGCTCTACAGGAACATACACCTTGCTAGCAACTGTTACAACCAATACCTATACCAAGGCCTCACTTGCACTTGGTACAACATATTACTACAAGGTGATTGCATATAGACTTGTAGGAACAACCAAAGTCTACGGCGGTTACTCAGGAGTGGTAGGAGCCAGGGTGGTACCACCTACACCGATATCACTTGTAGCAACGTCTCCCTCGTATAACAGCATAAAACTGACATGGGGAGCGGTATATGGCGCTAACGGATACAGTGTATACAGGGCGACAAGTTCCACAGGGACTTACACTCTTCTTACAACCGTTACAACCAACACCTACACCAATATCAGTCTTGCTACAGGAACAACATACTATTACAAGGTGAATGCATACAGACTGTCCGGTAGTACGAAAATATATGGTTCACAGAGTGCAGCAGTTACCAAAAAAGTTGTACCTGCCACTATTACCACATTTAATGTGGTTCGTGCAGGTAGCACAAGCATCAATCTAAGCTGGGGAGCGATAAGTGGAGCAAACGGATACGAATTGTATCGTTCAACATCACCTACTGGTACAAATGTATTGGTAACAACGCAGAGCGCATTAACATACATAAACCTGGGACTTGCAACCGGTACAACATATTACTACAAGATAAGATCATACCGCCTGGTTGGGACGGCGAAAGTATATTCAGATTTTTCAGTGGTTAAATACGCCAAGCCTTAGAAAGTTAAGAGTGAAGCATACAAAATGTATTGATTTTATTATAATAATTTTATAAAAGTCTTAAAACCGATTGCAGATTAATTTTTGCAATCGGTTTTTTTATAGATTTTTACTAAAATGAATTATAAATATTTTCATCTCGATGATTCTAAAATTTTACCACTAGTGTTATAATTGAAAAAGTTATTTTTTCTATCATCAACTGCAAATCTTAAGGAGGCTTTAATGTCTAAAGCAAAAGAATATGGAAACGAGAGCATTTCATCACTTAAAGGCGCCGATCGGGTAAGGCTCAGGCCGAGTGTAATTTTCGGATCGGATGGCTTGGAAGGGTGTCAGCACTCGTTTTTTGAAATATTATCCAATTCCATTGATGAAGCAAGAGAAGGACACGGAGACACAATCGAGGTAAAGAAATACAAGGACGGCTCCATATCGGTCACTGACTCAGGAAGAGGTATACCCGTCGACTTCAACAACAAGGAGAACAGATATAACTGGGAGCTTGTATACTGCGAGCTTTATGCGGGAGGCAAGTATAACACCAATACTGCAGAGAACTACGAATTCAGCCTGGGATTGAACGGATTGGGCGCTTGTGCAACACAATATGCTTCTGAATATTTTGATGTTGAAGTTTTAAGGGATGGGTTTAAGTATTCACTACATTTCGAAAAAGGCAATATAGTAGGAGAACTTGCAAAGGAGCCCACCAGATTCAAGAAAACCGGCACAATGCAGAAATGGAAACCTGACAGGAATGTGTTTCAGGATATCAACATACCTGACGAATATTTTCAAAGGGTGTTAAAGCAACAGGCTATTATCAACGCCGGAGTTACTTTCAAATTCAGTGACGAGAAGACCGGAGAAGATTCCAACTTTTACTATCCTGAAGGTGTGCTCGGATATGTAAAGGAGCTTGACGACCAGAAAGGTTTTATCGCACCGACGCTTTTTGAAGCATCTGGCAAGGGAAGGGACAGGAGTGACAAGCCTGACTACAAGGTCAAATTTTCACTAGCTTTTGCTTTTAACAATGAGATAAACGCACTTGAATATTTTCATAATTCAAGTTTTCTAGAGCATGGCGGTTCGCCGGACAAGGCTGTCAGGCAGGCGTTTGCATCGGAGATTGACCGTATCGTCAAGAACAGAGGAAAGTACAAGTCCGACGAATCCAAGATTGGCTTTGTTGACATACAGGACAGTATAATACTTGTGAGCAGTTCGTTTTCCACCCAGACAAGTTATGAGAATCAGACGAAAAAGGCGATCAACAACAAATTCATCCAGGAATTCATGACAGATGTACTACGCCAAAAGCTTGAAGTTTACTTCACTGAGAACAAACTTGATGCCGACAAGCTTGTGGAACAGGTGCTTGCCAACAAGCGAAGCCGTGAAAGTGCAGAGAAGCAGAGAATTAACATCAAGAAGAAGCTGATGGGCAATTTCGACATTTCCAACAAGGTCAAGAAATTCGTGGACTGCCGTTCTAAGATAATTTCTGAACGAGAGCTATATATAGTTGAAGGAGACTCGGCCCTGGGTTCTTGCAAACAAGGTAGAGACGCGCAGTTTCAGGCGATAATACCCGTGCGTGGCAAAATTCTGAACTGCCTTAAAGCGGATTATGACAGCATCTTCAAGAACGACATAATTATTGATCTGATTAAAGTCCTCGGATGTGGTGTGGAAATACAGACAAAGCATAACAAGGACCTTTCAGCATTTGATTTGTCGGGACTCAGGTGGGAGCGGATAATAATCTGTACCGATGCCGACGTGGACGGGTTTCAGATAAGAACGCTTATTCTAACAATGCTGTACCGCCTGGTGCCGACACTTATAGAGGAAGGAAAGGTTTTTATAGCAGAATCACCGCTGTTTGAAATCTCTGTCTCTTCAAGGAAAAACAACAAGGAAAACGAGCAGACATATTTTGCCTTTGACGAGAAGGAAAAAACCGAAATTATTAAGAATCTCAAAGGTTCCAAAATATCAATTCAAAGGTCAAAAGGACTTGGTGAGAACGAGCCCGAAATGATGTGGATGACGACTATGAACCCTAAGACACGAAGGCTTATACAGATTTTACCTGAAGAAGCTGCAAAGACCGCAGCAAAATTTGATATGCTGCTGGGAGACAATATTCTTGAGAGGAAATCCTTTATTGAGAACTTTGGTTACCTATATATCGAGGATTTAGATTTGGATTAGTATTTCACAAATTGTATTTTAAAGGACAATAAAGCATTGGTATGAAAAATTAGAACAGAAATACAAAACTAAACACAAGAAAATACAACACGTAAAAACAAAAAAATAAATTAAAGACCAGTAAAAACAAAACGCAAAATATCATATTCGAAAACGATAATTCACTTTTCAAAACGAGGAGCTAATAAATGAAAAAAGGCAGCAAACCAAAAAACGACGACAGCAATAATGAAGAGGCAGTAATCGTACCACCGGGCGATGCGGTCGTCGTTAAGCAAAATATAACGGACACTCTCGAGAAAAACTACATGCCTTACGCCATGAGCGTTATAATTTCAAGAGCGATACCAGAAATCGATGGATTCAAACCCGCTCACAGGAAGCTTCTGTATACGATGTACAAAATGGGGCTCCTTACCGGTAAACGCACCAAATCAGCCAATGTTGTAGGACAGACAATGAAACTTAATCCTCACGGAGACATGGCGATTTACGAGACTCTTGTAAGACTTACACGTGCTAATGCCGCGCTTTTGCATCCATACATTGATTCAAAGGGTAATTTCGGAAAGCAGTATTCCCGTGATATGGCTTATGCCGCATCCCGATATACAGAGGTCAAGCTAGATTCGATATGTGAAGAGCTTTTCAGAGGGCTCGACAAGGAGTCGGTTGATTTTGTGGACAATTACGACGGAACAATGCAGGAGCCAACGCTTTTTCCTGCAACATTCCCGAGCATCCTTGTCAATTCTAATCAAGGTATTGCGGTCGGAATGGCAAGCCAGATATGTTCCTTTAATCTTGAGGAAGTGTGTAACGCAACTATAGCGTACATTAAGGACCCGGGAACCGATATTTTAGAACACATGCCTGCACCGGATTTTGAGTCTGGAGCGCAGATATTATACAGTGAAAGAACGATTCAACAGATATATGATACCGGAAGAGGCGCAATCAGACTGCGAGCAAAATTTATTATTGACAAGAAAAATTCCTGTATTGAAATACAAGAGATTCCATATGTCTCGACCATAGAGAAAATCATCGAGGAGACAACCGAACTTGTAAAGTCCAACAAGATTAAAGAAATCAACGATATAAGGGATGAGTCCGACAAGGACGGTTTCAAGATTACCATAGACTACAAGAAATCCGCCGACCCGCAGGCCCTGATGATGAAGCTCTTCAGATTCACCGAACTGGAGAAGACATTCAGCTGCAATTTCAACATCCTGATAAACGGAAGGCCAAGAGTGCTGGGTATCAAGCAAATTCTGGGTGAATGGACGGCATGGAGAAGGTCGTGTGTAAGGCGTGAGACAGCTTACGATCTTCAGAAAAAGCAGGAGAGGATGCATCTACTCAGAGGCCTTGAGAAAATAATGCTGGATATAGACAAAGCAGTCAAAATCATCAGGGAGACACTTAAATCTGTCGATGTTGTTCCAAATCTTATGACAGGGTTTGATATCGATGAAATTCAAGCTGAATATGTAGCCGACATCCGCCTCAGAAATATAAACAATCAATATATCATAGAGAGGATAGCGGATATCAAGGACCTGAAAAGAGAGATTGAAGAACTTAAGGGTATTCTCGAAAGTTCAGAGAAAATCGATGATCTGATAATAAACACACTTATTTCAGTGACCAAGAAATACGGCAAGCCAAGACGTACCGAAATCGTGCAGGAAGAGGATGTCGAGTCCGTACAAAATGATCAGCTGATTGAAGACTATCGACTTAAACTGTTTTTGACCGAACATGGATATGTGAAGAAAATACCGCTGACATCACTTCGCAGCGCCGGAGAAATTAAAACAAAGGAAGACGACAAGATAATAATGGAGCTAGAAGGGTCCAATAAATCCGATGTGGTTTTTTTCACCAACCAGTCTAATGTATATAAGACCAAGATATTTGAAATAAAGGACCACAAGCCTTCCGACCTTGGTGAATACCTGCAGAATCTACTATCGATGAGTGAGGGCGAAAGTGTCATTTTCATGCATATAACAAGCGACTATATCGGCAACTTGCTACTCGCTTTTGAGGACGGCAAGGTGGCAAAAATCGAAATGAAGTCATACGAGACGAAAACCAACCGCAAAAAGCTTATCAATGCCTTCAGCAGCAAATCTCCCGTCGTGGAAATATTATTTCTGACGCAGGATGAAGATTTTGCAGCATATAGCAATATTAGCAAGATTCTTGTTTTCAACAGTTCACTTGTACCTCTTAAAACAACCAGGACAACACACGGTGTACAGGTCATGCTGTCGAAGAAAGGCAGCAAGCTTACGCAAATGACACGACTTTCCGATACCGGAATAACCGATGTTGATTATTACCGTAACAAACGCATACCGGCTGTCGGATATTACGTAAAAGACGGTACAATCGCAGATAAGCAGATATCACTCGAAAGCATTGACTAGCCAAGAATGTCAGGACGATATATGTATATTTAAACATGAGTAGAAAATAGATATCGTTATTGATTTGATTTTGAGGTTTATGCTATTAACCAATGGATACATAAGATTTTATAAAAAACAAATTAGAAATTAGATAGTAAACAGTAGATAGTAGATAGTAGATAGTAGATAGTAGATAGTAGATAGTATACAGGAAATCGAAAGGCAAAAATGGCAAAGAACCAATTTGTAAATGATACCAGGTTTATGAGTGACAAAGCACGCAAAAACCACAGATTGTTATTTTTCGGCAAAATAGCTGTTGCCGTTATATTTGTGGCGATTATAGCATTTGCGATATACTTCATCTCGGTAAAAGTCTCAGAGAATTCAACTGACAAAATCTTCGCAAAATATAATTCACTTTGCGGAGAAGGCAGGTATGAGGAGGCATTGGATGTTTACAGGGAGCTGTATGACAGGTCACTGGACAAATCTTTATTTTCATCAGACAAAGAAACACTGGTAAAGGTTTTGCTTCAGATAGAAATCGATATGAATAAAAGGATAAAGGAACCTTTTGACCGTCTCACACTTAAACAGACACCGTTTACCGCCGGCGAACTAAAAATGTTCGAAGAGTTTCAGGAGATAGCTGTAAGAAAGCTTTCTGCAATGACGAATGAATATCTTAAAGGACTTTTACTGGGTAAATATACTCTCGAAAATGTAAAATACTCATTTAGTGAACTCAAAAAAATCAACTTCAATTCAGACATACTTGCAATATACGAAAAGCAGTTGCCTGCAATTAATAATTTCTCAACACAAATGAAATCTATTATAAAAATGCATGATGACAAGCAATATATTGAAGCTGCACAGGTTTCTCAAAAGTATGCAGGTACCGAAAAAGGCTTTGTAAAGGACTATTTGACCATATATCTATCTGATTTGAAGAAGGAGATGTACCCTGTAATATTACGAGAGATTGACATCATGATGACGGGACGAAAGTTCTATTCAGCTAAGGCGGATTTGGACAAAATAATGCCGTTTTTCCCTAATGATGATGCATTAACAAAGAAGTACGCAATCTGCAAAGAAAACACAAAGAAGAAACTTGTCGAATTCTACGGACCTGTTGAACATTTGTCTGTACGACCTCTGATAGCTGACAAGTCGTTTCGATTTGACAAGGACACATACACGCTAAACGCTGAAGATCTAATGTTAACCACCGATGAATTCAAAATCATACTGCAAAGGCTATACACGAATAATTATGTACTTATCGACATAGAGTCGTTATTTACACCGGAAGGCAAGAAAAGTAGAATTTTCATACCGGAAGGCAAAAAGCCTTTGATATTATCCATCGAGGGCTTGAATTATTATGCAGCACGACTGCGAACAGGTAATTCAAAGCAACTGTCTATTGATAAAGACGGTCATGTGGTTTCAAACTACTTAAATGAAAACGGTGATGAGATTACTGACAGAAATGGAGAAGCGATAGGATTACTAGAGCAATTCATTGACCAAAATCCTGATTTTTCATTTGATGGTACCAAGGGTACAATATCCTTGACCGGTTATGAAGGTGTTTTTGGTTATGTAGCCAATGCCGACCAGATTGATGACCGCAAAGCCGGTTTAATGGAGCATGTATCTACCGGATTCGACATTGACACCAAGCAGATCAGCGGCAATTTTAAAAAAGTCAAAGATATTATAGATGTGCTTAAGCAAAACGGCTGGACATTCGCATCATCGACCTACGGAGGAATCTCCGTCGCTGACAGCACAATAGAGGCTGTAGCTGAAGATACAAAAAAATGGAGGGAACAGGTAGGGATTCTGACAGGACCGGTAAAAGTGCTGCTGTTTCCGAATGGCAGTTTAGTGACATCAAAAGATCCAAAATGCGAATTATTCATAAACGAAGGCATTATAATACAATGCGGTATTGGGCCTACTGCCTACTTTAACGAGGGAGAGCGGACCCTTTTCATGGACAGGGTTGTCTTGAATGGATTTACTATGAGAAAAGTCGATGTTAGAAGATTTTTCGATGTAAAGGAAGTTTACAGCAGTAAAAGGACAAAGCCTTTAGGTAAATAAAAGCCAAACCCGGGGGTTTGGCTCTACTGAAATTATTTACCTATGCTTGCTTACATATTTGTTATTTGATTTCTGATATTTGTTGTTAGATTTCTGATATATA
>CAZZCN010000061.1:0-3907 GCA_964652975.1 uncultured Oscillospiraceae bacterium
GATTCTGAAATTTCAATAACCTGACGAACATCCTGGGTGATTTTGTACCCATACGCCGGATCTCTTGAGACCACAGACAGAACCACAGCATCCAAGAGCGCTGCATTAGAATGAAAAGTCATATTAATCACCATCCTTTGCTATACTCATACTAATATTATATACCGTATAATATTGTTATGTCAATAAAAATATTTCATAATAAAAAAATACAATTGTTTTAGTATTCCGACAAGGTGATTTTTCATTTAAAAACACAAACAGTTATATTTGTGTATTTTAAATGAAAACAAGATTTAAGACTTTAAGATACCATCTTTGAAGTGAATAATGTTTAACATCATAGTTTTTACCGTCGGCGGCAGTTATCCTAAAATTTCGGATAACTGAATTTTCTAAAAAGTCTGAATCTGCAAAAATCATCTTAATAGGATAAACAATAGTTCGAACATCAAAATTAAAAAGTGTTGCCAAATTTTTTTGTGTAAACTTGATATATTACTGCAACTCACATTCACCCTTTACATATTCCGGCAAAGCGACTATAATCAAACCATCATACGAGGGGAGCTGTGAAAACGGCTGAGAGGACACATTTCTTTGGTGTCGACCCTATAACCTGAACCGGATAATGCCGGCGGAGGGACAATAAGGCTTCGTTTTATCGACCCCTTTTCTCCGGCAAAAGATTTAAAAGAGAATGAGGGGTTTTTATATGCAAAAAATCGAAAATGACAAAATCGAGGCGAGTGTCGCCTTGCAGGTGCTACCGAGTGTCGAATCTGAAATGGTGTTTGCCATAGTTGACAAAGTCATAGATTACATTAAAAGCAGGAATGTAAAATACCATGTCGGACCGTTTGAGACAACAATGGAAGGTGACCTTGACGTTCTGCTGGATATTGTAAAAGAGTCACAGAAAATCGTAATCGCAGCGGGTGCACCGGAGGTGATTTCGTTTGTAAAAATTGCATACAGACCTGATGATAAGGGCACATTCAACATTGATTCAAAAATACATAAGTACAAAAATACTGATGAATAAGGATGTTCAATGAATAACAAAATCAAAAAATTAATAGATGTGCTGCCGGCCATCCTTTTCCTTGCTTTTATCACTGTCGCGGTTGAAATCATGTCGAGAACAGGTGTCATAGAAGGATTTCTTATTCCGGCGCCATCGAAAGTAGCAGCAGCTCTGGCATTAAATTTTGGCATGATGCTGCCACATATCTGGGAGACCTTCTGGGTGAGCGCAATAGGGGTTCTGGCCAGTATAATTTTTGCATTTATAATAGCTATTGTAATGGACGGACTGCCTATAGCGAAAAAAACAATATACCCTGTGCTGGTTGCCTCGCAGACAATTCCGATAATGGTTATCACCCCGATTATTGTTCTTTTGCTTGGATTTGGTCTCGCCCCGAAAATCCTGGTTGTTGTCCTGGTGTGTTTTTTCCCCGTCTGCATAAGCCTTTTTGACGGACTTGCAAGTGTGGATGACGATATGATAATGCTGATGAAATCAATGGGGGCCCGCAAGGTTCAGATATTAAGACATGTAAAACTACCGGCAAGCATGCCTTCGTTGTTTTCCGGTATCAAGATAACCGCGACTTATTGCATAATGGCAACCGTTATTGCTGAGTGGCAGGGCTCCAACACGGGGCTTGGCGTATATATGATGAGGGTGAAGCGGTCGTATAAATATGACGAGATGTTTGCGGCAATTTTGCTGATTGTCCTGCTGAGTCTGCTGTTTTTTGCACTGGCACGGCTGGCTGAAAAGAAAATGGTGCGTTGGAAAAGCAAGGATTGATATTTTTATCTAGCAATGCCACTGAATTAAAGACAAAGAACACCAACGGTTAGGCAAATCCAATTCGTAGATCGGAATGCGAGACCTGTGACATATACGAAAACAAAACACACAACATGAGACAAAACTTAAATTTCAGATGCTAAAGCATCATATACAAAATTATACATGAAATTTTCTGGCAGATAATACTATGATACAAAATAAATGAAATGGGAGAAAACGAGAAAATGAATGAGACAAAAGGAAGAAATAACACAGAAACCAACAAAGCAGGTACTAAGAAAACCAGCCATGGAGATGCTGACCAAATTGCAAAAATGCGAAGAATAAAAGCGCCATCACTACTCAAAATAATTATGACAGCCATTGCTATAACAGTGCTTACAATTTCCAGCATCGGCTGCAAAGCGACCGGCAACAATGCAAGCGGTTCAGATTCAAGCGGTACAGGCTCTACAAACATATCATCGCAGACCAAATCACAATCAAAGCCGCAAAAAGTCACGCTTGTCCTTGACTGGGCCGTCAACACGAACCATGTTGGAATATACGTAGCCAAAGAACTTGGATACTTCACGGCAGAGGGCCTGGAAGTGGATATAGTGCAGGCTCCTGAAATGAATTTCTTAGAGATGGTAGGCCTTAACACAGCGCAATTTGGAATTTGCGGTCAGGAGCAGTTATCACAGGCCCGGGTAACCGGGAAGGTTCCTGTTGTTGCCATAGGTGCCATTTTGCAGGAAAACACCTCAGGGTTTGCGTCGCCTGCAGATAGGGGAATTAAGACGCCAAAGGATTTTGCCGGCAAAAGATACAGCGGATGGGGTACACCGCTTGAAGAAAAATTCATCCAATCCCTCATGAAGGATTCCGGCGGGGATTTCTCAAAGGTTCAGATGCGCATGATGGCGGCAACGGACTTTTTTGCCGGCATGGCGACCGAAGCGGATTTTGGATGGATCTATTACGGATGGGACGGAATAGGCGCGAAAGTCAGGAATTATCCGCTCAATTTCATCCTGTTACAGGACGTAAACCCAGCTTTGAATTTCTACTCTCCGGTGTTTATATCAAACGAAAAGACAATTTCAGCAAATCCCGAGCTTGTAAGAAAATTCATGGCTGCAATTTCAAAAGGCTATGTCTATTCGGTAGACAATACCCAGGCTGCAAGCGATCTGCTTCTCAAATACACCCCGGAGACCAACAGAGCTCATGCGATTGAAAGTGTAAAATACCTGGCTGGATTTTTCCTTGATGAAAACAAGAATTTCGGTGTTATGAAAAAATCAATCTGGGAAAACTTCTCGCAGTGGATGTACGACAATAAACTTTTAGAATCAAAACTGGACGTTGACAAGAGCTATACCAATGAGTTTTTGCCGGCAAAATAGATAGTGAGGGAATTTGCAAAATGCAAACTGCTAAGCCGAAAATAATCGATGTAAAAAATGTCGGCAAAAGCTTTGGCGAAAGGCTTGTGCTCCGCGACGTCACCATGCACGTAAAACATGACGAGATTGTAAGCGTTCTCGGAATCAGCGGCAGCGGCAAAACAACCCTGTTCCACCTCATAGCCAATATGCTATTGCCCGATGAAGGCTCGATTGACACCTCAATCAATATAGGATATATGATGCAAAAAGATCTGCTGATGCCATGGAAGACAGTTATAGAAAACGTTGCGCTTCCACTGATTTTGCGAGGTGAGAAGAAGGAAGACGCTTATGAAAAGTGCGAATCATTTTTCCCTAAATTCGGACTTGCGGGAACTTCCAACCTGTACCCGCAGGCATTGTCCGGTGGAATGCGACAAAGGGCGGCTCTTTTAAGAACATATCTTCAATCCGGGGAGCTGTTTTTGCTGGATGAGCCGTTTTCAAGTGTCGACGCAATGACAAGGCATCAGTTGCACAAGTGGCTGCTGGATATAAAAGCAGAGCTTTCCCTGTCAATTCTGCTTATCACCCATGACATTGAAGAGGCGCTGATATTGTCCGACCGCATCTATGTTCTTGCCGGGGCTCCTGCCGGAATGGTAGAAGAGATTGATTTGTCGATGTTCAAGGATAACAAGTCTGATGA
>CAZZCN010000061.1:4007-13872 GCA_964652975.1 uncultured Oscillospiraceae bacterium
AACAACAAAAAAAGAACCCTCAAGGGTTCTTCTTTGTTGTTAACATAATAATATTAGAACAATACCGGAAAACCGGTCACAAGCTATGCTCTTTTAACTAATCCTGAACGAAGACATCTGGTGCACACGTGCATTGTCATAGGAGTTACACCGCTGATTACCTTAACCTTGCGTACGTTAGGCTTCTGCTTTGAAAGCGCCCTTCTCGAAATCTGAGAACGGGTGATGCTTATTTTTCTTCCATACATTATGTCCTTGTCACATACTTGACACTTTGCCATTTCAATACCTCCTGTGCGTCATTGATATCAAACGCGCTTAGCAATAATACCACAAGAAAACCAATTTTGCAATACACAATTTTTTATTTTCTAAATTTTTTATTTTCTAAATTTTCTAAATTTTGCATTTTTACTCCAAATGTAATATTATTAAAGGCAAAATACGCTTTGAAAACCGGAGGGTCAATGGAGAACAAAAACGAGTCTGAACAGGATTATGCAAGTATTCTCAACGTCCAGGATGAGAATGCTTCCGATTCAGGTACAGTAGACACCGCAGAACCAGAAGATTTTACATCCGGAGAATGGAAAGGCTGGGTCTATAAAACAGTTCTTTTTCTCACAGGACAGACATTTTCACTTTTTGGGTCGTCTCTGGTCCAGTTTGCCATAATCTGGTATATAACCCTTACTACAAAATCAGGAATTATGATGACAATTTCGACTCTTTCCGGATTTTTACCGCAGCTACTGATTTCTATTTTTGCCGGTGTATGGGCTGACAGATATCCCAGGAAACGATTGATTATCATCGCAGATGCAGGAATTGCGATTTCAACACTGGCGCTTGCACTCTTTTTCTGGTCAGGATACAGGGAGCTATGGCTTTTGTTTCTTGTGTCAGGAATCCGGTCTATCGGTGCAGGAATACAGACACCAGCGGTCAGTGCCATAATACCGCAGCTCGTTCCTACGCCAAAACTGATGAAAGTCAATGGCATAAACAACAGCATCAATTCGTTTATCATGCTCATATCACCTGTTCTGAGCGGTGCATTGCTTGCGACGACCAGCCTGGAAACCACATTTTTTATCGATGTCGGAACTGCCATAATAGCGATAGCCATTTTATTGTCTTTAAAAATCAAGACACATGGCAAAGCCTTGGAGGAATTAAAGCCCGGATATTTTTTCGATTTAAAGGAAGGACTCTCGTACGTGCGTCATCATTCCCTGGTAAAAAGCATATTGCTGTTCTACGCGATTTTCTTTTTCCTGCTTGTGCCAGTTGCTCTTTTAACACCTCTTATGGTCACACGCTCATTTGGACCAGAGGTATGGAAGCTTACGGTAAACGAGGTGGCGTTTTTTGCTGGCTCAATGCTCGGCGGTGTTGCCATTTCCATTTGGGGCGGTTTCAAGAAGCGGTCATTCACGATAGTGTTTTCCTGCATAGTGTTTGGTGTATTGACTGTTGCACAAGGACTTTCAACCATTTTTTTCCTGTATCTCGGATTTATGTTTTTGAGCGGCATACTTGTCCCGTTTTTTAGTACAGCCATTACAGTGATTCTACAGGAAAAAGTCGAGCAGGACATGCAGGGCCGGGTGTTCGGATTTATAGAAATTGTTATAACGGCTGTAATGCCGATTGGCATGATGCTTTTCGGCCCTTTGTCGGATATTGTTAAAGTTGAGCACCTGCTTATTGTGACCGGATTTTTGATGGCGGCCTTAGGGGTTGTTATCAGTTTTAATAGGACGATCAAAACACTTGAATAAAGTGCGAAAAGTTTGAAAGTTTGCTTTTAAACTTTTCACACGGGAGTTTTGCCTTTTTGCACCAATAAGAAAGGTGCAAATTCATTCCAGCCGAATATAGTTTAGTCTAAAATTCGGCTGTATGAAACAGCCAAAACATCCCCGGCAAATAAAATCTTGTATCTGAAAATGAATTTTCCAGATACAAATTGAAAGAAGAAGGTAAGAAAATGGCAATTGTTCATGTAATCAACGGAAGACAAAAGAAACTTTTCCAAGGGCACCCCTGGGTGTACCGAAATGAAATAGAAAAAATCGAAGGCGACGTTACCCCCGGAGACCTGGTGGATGTTGTCGACTTCCGAGGAAAACATGTCGGGCGCGGGTTCATCAATCCTGTATCATTGATTACCGTTCGTCTGCTGACCCACAAGATAGAAGAGATCACCGATAAGATGATCGCCGACAGGGTGAAATCGGCAATTGCCTACCGCAAATATTTCAGCCGTGAAGACACAGACTGCGGCAGGATTATTTTCGGAGAGGCGGACCTTCTGCCCGGTGTCATTGCAGACAGGTTCGGCGATGTGATTGTCATGCAGACTCTTGCTCTTGGGATGGAAAAATATGAGGAATTAATAGCGGACACACTTATCAAAGAGCTGTCACCGAAAACTCTAATTTTACGAAATGATGAACCTATTCGTGAAAAAGAAGGCATGGAGCTATACCGCAAAATATATTACGGAAAAGAAATACATAAAACTATAGTAAAAGAAAACGGGATTTCCTTGCAGGTTGACGTTTTCAACGGACAGAAAACCGGATATTTTCTTGACCAGAAAGCAAATCACAGGCGATTGGCACCATTTGTAAAGGACAAAAAGGTTCTGGACTGCTTCACCTATATCGGCGCATTTGCTTTTAACGCCGCAAAGGCTGGAGCGAAGGAGGTTCTGGCGGTGGATATTTCACAGGATGCAATTGAACTTGCCAAAGAAAATGCAAAGCTTAACGGATTTGACAAAATTGTTTTTGAGACTGCTAATGCATTTGATACTTTGCGCGAACTGGGCAAGGAAAAGAGATCATTTGACGTGATTATATTGGACCCGCCTGCTTTTACCAAAAGCAAGTCCGCTCTGGCGGGAGCTATTCGTGGATACAAGGAGATCAACTTAAGCGCCATGAAACTTCTGCCTGCCGGAGGGATTCTTGCCACTCATTCCTGCTCTTACCATATGCCAGAGGAGACTTTTGTCGAAACTGTCCTGTCTGCTGCACATGACCTCCGAAGACAGGTACGCATAATTGACCTGTGCAAGCAGGATCATGACCATCCGGTCCTTGCAGGGTATCCGGAATCGCATTACCTGAAAAGCCTGTGGATAGAGATGTTGGATTAGGTAGCATAAAATAGAGTGCAAATACGTATGCAAAAAATATTCAAACTTCCGACACAAATCTTGTTAATAAACATTATATAGAGTAACTTCAAATTTTATTGTAAATTCAACCTGTGGATATCGAACCAACTGGATTTTGTGATATAATTTAGGAAAACTTTTTAGCTAATTACTTACAACAAAGGCAAATTATAAGGAAAGAGCCCACTTGGTTATTAACTCATGGGTTTGATATACACTAATCAATAAAATTAAAAATTCAGGTGGAGGAACCCCGATTGGAACTTTTATACTTTATAATAACGCTCTTGGCAACAACCGCTGGTGCAATTTCAGGCTTTGGTGGTGGAATCATAATAAAGCCAGCGCTTGATGCAATGGGGACTTATGATGTTTTAACGATAGGAGTGATTTCATCAATAACAGTTTTATCAATGGCAACCGTATCAACCGCCAAATATATCAAAAGCGGAATGAAGATGGATGTAAACATTATCATCCTGTCCATCGGGGCGGTTATCGGCGGTGTTATAGGGAAATTTACTTTCGAGCTTTTTGCCGGTGCAGTTTCGGACGGTATTGCCAAGGTGGTTCAAGCAAGCATATTGGCTTTGCTCTTGATTTTTGTTTTTTTCAGAAAATACTATCCTCATTTCAAGGTGGAGAATAAAATCTTGATTGCTTCTGCAGGGCTTTTTATGGGAGCGATATCCTCTTTTCTTGGTATAGGCGGGGGACCGATAAACATAGTGATAATATGCATGATTTTTTCCTCTTGCGTAAAAGACGCAGCAGTCTACTCCATATTCGTGATTTTCTTTTCACAACTGGCTTCAGTTATAAGTACGGCTATTTCTCCCGGGCTTTATACGTACGACTTGAAAGTGTTGCTGTTCATGATCCCTGCTGCTGTTATCGGTGGCTTTGCGGGCGCCCACTTAAACCGCAAATTTTCCAAGCATTTTTCGGAAATTGTATTTAACACATTGATGGTTAGCATATTGGCTTTGAATGTATATAATATAGTGGTTTATCTTTTGTGAGGGAAAATAGATGGAAAATCTGACGATTTTAATCAAACCAGCTTCCAGCCTTTGCAACATGAGATGCAAGTACTGTTTTTACAGCAGTATCGCCGATATCCGTGAAAATGCATCCTACGGAATCATGAGTGAGGAGACGGCGGACAATATTATTAAAAAGGCGTTGCGAAGCGCAAGCAACGTAAGCTTTGCTTTTCAAGGTGGCGAACCGACGATTGCAGGACTGGACTTTTTCAAGACCTTTATACATAAGGTGAATGAATATAATAAAAGCAAGCGACCTGTAAATTACTCCATGCAGACAAACGGACTTTGCATTGACGAGGAATTTGCTGCGTTCCTCAAGGCGAATAATTTTCTGGTCGGCCTGTCCATTGACGGCTACAAGGAGATACACGATTTTCTGCGGGTGGATTCAAAGGGAGAGGGGACATTCAATAGGATTATGAAGACTGTCAGGCTTTTTGAGAAGCATAAAGTGGATTTTAATGTTTTAACCGTTATTAACGCATATACAGCGAAGCATATCGAGAAGATTTACACATTTTTCAAGAAAAACAACTTTCGCTACCTCCAGTTTATCCCATGCCTTGATCCGCTTGACAGACAGCCGCTTGAATTCGACTACTCTTTGACACCGGCGCTTTACGGGAAGTTCCTGAAAACTCTTTTCAAGCTTTACTATGATGATTTTATGAATGATAATTATGTCAGCATCAGATTTTTTGACAACCTTGTCAGGGTGGCGGCAGGACAGCCCTCCGAGCAATGCGGGATGCTGGGATTTTGCAGTGGGCAGTTCGTTATAGAAGGGGACGGAACAGTTTTCCCGTGTGATTTTTACTGCGTTGACAACTGGCAAACCGGCAATATCAACGAAATGGGGTTTGACGAAATTTACAAGTCGGACAAAATGCAGGAATTTATACGAACATCCATTTATGACAGCACGAAATGTAAAGCCTGCGATGTCTATAATCTATGCAGGGGCGGCTGCCGGAGGGACAGGGATCTTGCTACCAATGGGATTGCAGGTGAGAACAACATTTACTGTAAAGCATTGTATGATTTTTATAAATTTTCAGCTCCCTATATAAAGCAGATCCAGACCAGGCTCAATCTTATTCAACAATGACATAAAGCAGTAAGAGAAAGCATGCTACTGTACTTAAGCTTATTGTATAAAGTCACCAGATGACATCATTGAATTCAAATGCTGGGGAAAAGAATTAAATATAATTGATACTAAAGAGAATAATAACAAAAGTGTTAAAATATATTAACACTAAATGAACGGAGCGGCATGGTATTAAAAATAATTAATACTAATTGACTTTTTTCTGGTTTACTGTTATTCTTAATACAATAATTAAGGATTGGAGATTACATACAATGATAAAAAGAGAAAAGTACCTGAAACGGATTAGACCTTTTTATCACTCGGAAATGGTAAAAGTGATAACCGGCATCAGACGGTGCGGAAAGTCAATAATAATCAAGCAGATCATCAAAGAATTGGAAGATGGCGGAATCCCGGAAAGCAGGATTGTGTATATCAATTTTGAAGATTATAAGTATATTGACTTATTTGATACAAATTCGCTTTATGAATACGTTTTGAAGAGAATAAGCGAGAGCGAAAAATATTATTTGCTATTTGATGAAATACAAAATGTCAATAAGTTTGAATTAGCAGTTAATTCATTTAGATCCACACACGATGTAAGCATTTTTATAACAGGATCTAATTCAAGGCTTTTATCGGGAGAGCTTGCAACACACCTCAGTGGCAGGACAATTTCATTTCGAATAATGCCATTTACGTTCGGCGAATATTGTCAATATCAATCTGAAATTAGAATAGTTAAATCCAAGGAAGAATATATGGATGAATACATGAAGTGGGGAGGCTTTCCCTTGGTATGCAAGGAAACCGAAGAGGACAGCAAGGAAATTATTCTTTCTAATATTTACGACTCAGTTGTTTTAAAGGATGTCATTATGAGAAACAGAGTTGCCTCCCCGGTTGCATTAGAAAAAGTATTGGATTATGTGGTCGCGAATTCTTCGATAACGATTTCAGGAAATACAATTGCAACTTCACTTTCTGATGAAAACCATTCGGTTTCAGCGCCGATGGTGTATGATTATCTGAAGTTTATCGAAGATGCCTGCATTTGCGACAAGGTGTCAAGGTATGATATCAGGGGCAAAAAAATTCTGTCTTTTGAAGAGAAAATTTATGTTTGTGATTTGGGGTTTTTCCATTTAAAAAAGAACAGGGTTAAAGATGAGTATAATTACATTATGGAGACAATCTGCTATAACGAATTGATTGCAAGAGGTTATAATGTTTATATAGGAAAGACTTATAAAGGAGAAGTGGATTTTATAGCAGAGAAAGGCAAGGAAAAATTCTATGTTCAAGTGGCTTATCTACTAAGCGATGAACGGGTTATAGAACGAGAGTTTGGGGCGTATAACGGTATAAGTGATAATTATCCTAAATATGTGATATCTATGGACAGAACGACTATAATAAGAGATGGAATTATCCATATGAATTTAATTGATTTTTTATTAGACAACGGTTAAATTAATATACTCAGACTTCGATTTAGTTGAAAGGCGGTATTTAGAAAATGAGACTTGAAGGCAAAATTTTCCGAGCGAACCTCGCCATCGCTGAGAAAACAGTGGAAAAGGCGGAAGAAAGCGAGTCGTTCGTAAAGGATCTCGAAGCTTGCTTTGTTTTGCTGTGCCGCGAACTGGACATACCAATACCGCTCTGGCTTAACAAGAACACCATAGAGTTTGCGAGATTCCACCAGACAATATTTTTCGAAGAACAGTTTACAGAGAAAATTCTGTTCAACAGGTTCCAGATAAGGTTGCTGAAATAACAGAACGAACAGTCAAGATGAAGGACGGTAATAAGCTGAAGTAACAAACCAACAATCAAGGTGAAGGACGGTAACAAAATGTTCAAAAAAGAAAAATACGAAATAGATGATTTGCTCGAGTTGATGGCGTTTCTCAGAAGTGAAAACGGATGCCCATGGGACCGGGAGCAAACGCATGATTCGATAAAGCACAATGTAATCGAGGAGGCGTATGAAGTTGTAGATGCGATTTCGAGCAACGATCCCGGCATGCTTTCTGACGAACTTGGTGACCTGCTTCTACAGGTGGTTTTTCATAGCCAGATGGCAAAGGAAGCGAATGAATTCGACTTTGACGATGTTGTAAGAAGCATCTGCGAAAAGCTGATTTCAAGGCATACACATCTATTTGGTGAAAATAAAGATTCGGTCAATTCTTCTGAGGAGGTCACGTCTCTGGTAACTCCCGAGGATTATGTATCACCGAAATCTCCCGAAGAGGACGTAACGCGGATATCTACCGAGGATGCGATTTCGAGACTGTCTGCCGAGGATGTTGTTTCCCTTTGGGAGAAGAACAAGAAAAAAGAGAAGAACCAAGGAAGCCAAGCCCAGTCAATGAAGGAGATAGCACGTGCACTTCCTGCACTTATGAGGGCATACAAGATACAGAAAAAAGCCGCACAGTCTGGATTTGACTGGAACAATATCGATGACGTCACCTTGAAAATCCACGAAGAACTTGATGAAATCAAAGGCGCGATGCAGACTGCCGATCCGCTAGAGAGAAGCGGAAAAGTTGAAATGGAGCTTGGAGACCTGCTGTTTTCTGTAGTGAATTACGCCAGATTTCTTGGCGTGGACCCGGAGGTCGCTCTCGACAAGTCGAGTAATAAATTCATCAGGAGATTTGAGCGGGTCGAGCAGGAATTTACCGGTAGAAATATAGATATGAAAAGCACACCGCTATCAGAGCTTGACGCGGTATGGGATCGGATCAAGATGGAGGATCACAACTGATGAGACTGGATAAATTTCTTAAGGTTTCCCGCGTTATCAAACGAAGAACCGTTGCCAACGAAGTCAGTGCAAACGGACGTGTCATGGTAAACGGCAAAGTCGCAAAACCCGCCGCTGCTATAAAAGAAGGAGACATCATCGAGATTAAGTTTGGTGCCGGAATCTCCAGAATCAAAGTACTGTCTGTCTCCGAAAAGGTCAAAAAGCAAGAGAGCTCATTGATGTACGAAATTATCAGGGACAATGCTAATATTACAATTTGATGTCAAAGAAGTTACGTGAGTGTTTCTATTGCGCGGAAAGCATTGCAATGCTGCAAATTGGTATTAAAATGAAAATAATAATTATTTTGTAGTGCAGATGAGGGAAAATGAAAAGCAAAATTGAGAAGAGAAGAAAAAGAAGAAAAGTCTCTAAGAAGATTCTGCCTAAGATTTTAATAAGTCTTATGGTTGTGCTTTCTCTTGGAGTCGTCCTTGCCTTGTATTTTGCACAGGAGCCTCAGATCGAGAGATTGAAAACCCGTCAAAACGAACTTCGAGTTCAAGCCGATGCTGCACTTGAGAAGAAGCAAGAAAACGAAGCTCTACTCGAAAAGTCAGACAGCCTTGAATATATAGAGAAAATTGCCAGGGAGCAGCTTGGAATGGTAAAGCCGGGCGAAACGGTTTTTCCTGATTAGGTCATACCAGATGACTTTTCCGAATTTGTAGACTGATATTTTTATATTATGACATAACCTACGCCCTTTGAAAAAGTAAAATTTTCGAAGGGTTTGTTATAGCAAACTAATTCGATAACAATTACAGATAGCAATTAAGTACAGTTTGCTGATTACAACTCACGTCTGCCCTCTATCGCCCTCGCCAAAGTGACTTCATCGGCATATTCCAGGTCGCCGCCCATGGGTAGACCGTGTGCTATCCTTGTGGTTTTAATTCCTGCGGGTTTTAATAGCCGTGATATGTACATGGCGGTGGCTTCGCCTTCAACAGTAGGATTATTCGCAAGTATGACCTCGGTTACAGAAGTCTCTGTCGAGAGCCTTGCCAGGAGTTCTTTTAACTTAATCTGATTAGGACCGACTCCCTGCATTGGAGAAATCGCACCGTGCAGAACGTGGTAAAGCCCCTTGTAGTCGTGGGTTCTTTCGACTGCGGAAACATCCCTGGGATTCTCGACAACACAGATAATGGTCTTGTCACGGGAAGAAGATGAGCAGATCTCGCATGGATCGCTGTCTGTCAAATTACAGCACTGCGAGCACAGAAATGTATGTCTCTTGGCTTCAAGCAAGGCATCAGCCAGTTCAACCACCTCTGATTCAGGCAACGACAAAAGGTGAAAAGCAAGCCTTTGAGCAGACTTGCCGCCGATACCGGGAAGCTTCCCGAGCTGTGCTATTAGCTTTGATATTCTAGGAGAATATTTGGCCATGATCAATCCTCCATATAAAATGTTATGCCAAGGCCTTCAGCGGAGTTCTTGAGGGATTCGATATTTGGTGGAAGAGAAGACGCGGCATCCGAAGGATTTGAATCCTCGTCGCCTTGACTAACAACCATAGAAGACTCATCTGAATCAGTCTCTGAAAGTGCAGCCATATCCGAGGACATTCTTACAAATACTTCCAAATGCTGTCCTGTTATAGTAAAAACAGCCTTTGATATAATAAGAACATTCTGCTTCGATGAAAGTTCCTTGCAGTTAAGAGCGTCCTTTTCTTCGAAAACGACAAAAAGCTTATTGTT
>CAZZCN010000061.1:13972-16609 GCA_964652975.1 uncultured Oscillospiraceae bacterium
GTTCCTTGCAGTTAAGAGCGTCCTTTTCTTCGAAAACGACAAAAAGCTTATTGTTTCTAATCTCAGGTTTTGCAGGAAGCAAAAACAGATACACTGTCATTTGACCGACAGAAATTACGTTATCCAGAATCTTAGGCCATAACTGCACTAAGTCAAGCATTGGGGAATCTTCGATTTCGATGGCTGACTCCTCAGGAACATTTGAAATAACTGAAGCTGCCACATTAGGCTCAATAATATCAGCAATAGAAGGAGCCCCAACAGCGATTTCCACAGGTTCTGTTGCTTCGGTATTAATATTATTATCGACTGGTTTTTCCTGACTGTCGACCTTGATTTCCTTCATAAAAGGGTCTGAAACAAATTCTGACCGAATTTCGCTCGCAGGCTCTGTTGATTCTGCAAGAGGGATATCCATAGGTGATAAATTACTGAAAAACGGGTCGTCAGAGGAATTGAAAGTCACATCAGGTTCAGAGACTTTATTGATAGAAGATGCACTTTCCTGAACTGTATCATTGGAAACAGGGCCGTTAACAGGGGTGACAGTAGGTATATCTTCGGGCGCAATATCTTGAGCAATAACCGGTGGACTCATGGGTACATCGACTTGGACATCAACAGATGCAGCACTTTGAGGAACTACAGAATCGCTAGCAGCTAAATGAGCCGGAGCAGTAACAGTAGCATTTACGGGTACATCAACTGGAGCAACAACGGGTGTTGCAACCGGAGCACTAACAGGAGCAACAACAGGAGTAACAACAGGAGTAACAACAGGAACAGCAGCAGTTACGGGCGCTTCAGATTTTGCAACTGAAATAACTGAGGCCGGCTCTGCGAGCTTAAAGTTCATCAGACGGATAAGAGCAATCTCGAAAGTGATTCTCGGATTGGATGACCAGCGAAGGTCTGTTACAAGGGAGGACAGGTCGCGTATAACTGCGATAACCCTCTCAAGTGACATTTTTGCAGCAAGGCGCTTCATCCCTTCGATTGTCTTAGCTGGAAAATAGATTAGACTTTCCGGATCCTTTGTAACGTGGCATATCATAACATTTCTAAAATACAGAGCCAGATCACCGGTAAATCTAACGACATCCCTGCCGTCAAGAATCAACTGCTCCACCAGCTCCAATGCTTTCTCGGGAGCCTTGTCGGCGATTGATTCAGCCATGACCTGCATAAAATCATCATTAACAACTCCCACCAGAGAAAGGATGTCCTCCTTCTGGATTGTTGTAAGAAAGGAAGCCTTGGCCTGGTCCAGAAGGCTTATCGCATCCCGCAAAGCACCGTCTGACATCTGGGCGATGGACTTTAGCGCGTCATCGGTCACATTCATTCCGTCGGCATCGGCGATTTTCCTCAGTCTTAGAATAATGCTGTCGACAGGAATCCGCCTGAACTCATAGCGCTGACAGCGTGAAAGAATAGTCGCCGGAATCCTGTGCTGCTCTGTGGTCGCAAGTATGAAAACAGCATGGGCGGGCGGCTCTTCAAGTGTCTTGAGCAGCGCATTAAAAGCGCCTGTTGAAAGCATATGAACTTCATCAATTATATATACCTTGAATCTTGCAACTGAAGGTGTAAAAACGACTTCGTCGCAAAGTCTGCGGATAGTATCTACGTTGTTATTCGAGGCGGCGTCCATCTCGATTACATCCAGTATGGAATTACCTAGGATTCCAAGACATACACTGCATTTATTACAAGGGTTTCCGTTCTCCGGTGAAAGGCAATTGATCGCTCTAGAGAAAATCTGAGCCATTGTTGTCTTGCCTGTACCGCGTGTTCCGCTAAAAAGATATGCATGTGCAATGTTGCCGGATATAACAGCCTGCTTCAAAGCAGCAACAGTATGCTTTTGTTCAACGACCTCATCGAAAGTCCTCGGCCGCCATTCCCTGTATAAAGCAATATGTCCCATAAATAATTCCTCCATATGCAAAAATGAAAAGTCTATAAATTCGATACAAAACAATCAGTTTAATTTATTGTCTAAGTCTGCATCTATTTAAAACGTATGCTGCAATAACCCTTAAATTGAAAAATCCATATCCCCTCTACAGTCGACCGTAGATTGACTGCGGCACATATGGCTTACCGCTTACCGCTGCTTCCTTCCGGACCTGACGGAGTTTCACGGGTCACATCGCACAGGACCAACGGCCGACTGGACAAAAGATATGGAAAAATCCTTAATCACTACCAAGGAATTATAACACAATACATTTCAAAAGTGTAGGCTAAAAATGTAAAAATCCACTCAGAGATTTTTATGATATTTTCATGAAAATCGACATAAAATGAATATGTTGACAGAAACGAAAACAAACGTGGAAATCAATACGTGAGACTGCTGTAACAGATTTCTATGAAATCTGAAAAACATTGTAAAAATTTATGAATATTATAAATAAATTGACATAGAAAAAGTTTTGAAATTAAGCATGGTGCACAATAATACCGAGTATCATTTATGCTAAACGCTAATTCTTTTTCAAATAATGCACTATTTACAAAATGTTATTGTTTATAGGGATAATTTTTGATATATTGATTTTAGTGTATATAAAATTATCCTCCGTTTGACAGCCAAGAAGAAAAACAACCCTCAAACCGCCTTTAAATAAA
>CAZZCN010000062.1:0-10729 GCA_964652975.1 uncultured Oscillospiraceae bacterium
CAGCCATCACCACTTGCAGGGCTTGATTTTCAGGACAAATACGAAAAGGCGGCATTTATCGCCGGTGGGTCGAATTACAAAGCACCCGTACAATACGTTGGAGATTTTCTGAGTAAAGGTAAGAAGAATGATTTTTTAAGTACAAAGCCGAAGATTGGTTTTTTGAGTACAGAACCGAAGAATAGCATTTTTCCACCTGAAATCAAAAACAGTCCGGATGTTTTGCCATCATATACTCCAGGCGTCAAACCATCAAAATTACAGGAGTTTTTGCCGGAATTTATAACTGAGTCACTGTATGATGCACTATTTATTTTTGACAGCAAGATCGAAGGCTTTGCATCGTCAGGAGCAGTTATGACGGGAATCGAATCGAGAAGCTCTTCTCCGGTAAGAATCACAAGGGACGAGACCAGACAATCTAATATTCGCGGCATTTTTCCGTGTGGGGAAGGTGCAGGCTATGCAGGTGGAATAATGTCCGCTGCAGTCGACGGAATAAATTGTGCAAAAGCGGTAATAGCGTGTGGGAAAGTAAAAATATAAATTATATGAGATAAATAAAGTAATAAAGCAATAAGAAATAAAATTAATGGGATAAATAAAATGCAAATCATATGTAATAAATAAAAATAAAAAAACTGCAAATCAATAAAAATATAGAAACTGCAAATCAATAAAAATATAGAAACTGCAAATCAATAAAAATATAGAAACTGGAAATCAATAGAAATATAGAGACTGGAAATCAATAGAAATATAGAAAATGCAAATAATGTATAATAAATAAAAGCACAAGATAATATCAAAAATTTGAAAAAGGGAGAGTGAATCAGTTATGGGTGGATTATTCGGAGTGGTCTCTAAGAGCAGTTGTGTCATGGATTTGTTTTTTGGTACAGATTATCATTCGCATTTGGGGACAAGCCGCGGAGGAATGGCGGTCTGGAATGGTACAGGATTTGTAAAATCCGTCCACAATATAGAAAATATCCAGTTCAGGGCAAGATTCGAAGAAGATCTGGCCGGTATGGAAGGCAACATGGGAATCGGATGCATCAGCGACACCGAGGATCAGCCTCTGACCGTTTATTCACATCTTGGGCACTATGCAATATCCACTGTCGGACGCATCAATAATATCAAGGAACTGGTCGAGAAATCCGTGTTAAAACAGAACACACATTTTCTTGAAATGGGTAACGGTGTTATAAATCCCACCGAACTGGTTGCTTCCATAATTGATGAAGAAAATTCATTCAAGGACGGTATCAAGAAGGCACAGGATCTTGTAGAAGGATCATGTACAATGCTTATTCTGACATCGGAAGGGATTTATGCAGCCAGGGATCGTCTGGGAAGAACCCCTCTCATAGTAGGAGAAAAGGACGGCGCTTACTGTGTGACATTTGAATCATGTGCTTTCCCAAACCTTGGATATAATTTTAAATATGAACTGGGTCCGGGTGAAATAGTTCTTTTGACACCTGAAGGAATAAAGAAGATTTCCCCGCCGGGCGACAAAATGAAAATATGCGCCTTCCTATGGGTATATTTTGGTTATCCATCCTCTACTTATGAAGGTATGAACGTCGAGGTAATGCGCTACCGAAATGGTGCCGCTCTTGCGCAAAACGATGATGTGAAAGTTGATTTGATTGCTGGTGTTCCCGATTCCGGAGTTGCTCATGCCATTGGTTATTCCAATGAGTCAAGGGTTCCGTTTGGCAGACCTTTTATAAAATATACACCGACATGGTCAAGAAGCTTTATGCCTCAGGATCAAAGCATCAGAAACCTTGTAGCCAGGATGAAACTTATTCCAATCAAAGAGCTCGTAGAAGACAAACGGTTGCTGTTTTGTGACGATTCCATTGTTCGCGGAACACAGATGAGAGAGACAGTCGAATTGCTTTTTAATTGCAACGCAAAGGAAGTACATATTAGACCGGCATGTCCACCGCTGCTTTTTGGCTGTAAATATCTTAACTTTTCGAGGTCGGCGTCGATAATGGATCTGGTGACCCGCCAGGTCATTGAGGAATTGGAAGGCGATAGAGAGGCTTCTCTTGACGAGTACAGCGATCCAACAACAGAGAAATATGGCTGCATGGTGGATTGCATAAAGAAGCGCCTCAATTTTACCTCGCTTAAGTACCAGACTCTGGACAGCATGCTGGATGCAATCGGGCTACCCAAGGACAAGGTTTGCACCTACTGCTGGAGTGGTAAGGAGTAGTAAAAAATCAGATAAAAATAAATTCATCAAATATAACACAAAACACTTGCAATCTAACAGCAGAATTGCCATGTATATAAAAAAACAATACTCATGCAATATAGCAGCTGAATTGCCATATATATAATAAAATTGATGTATTGCCAAGTGGTAAAGTGTCTATTGGCAAATAATATTTGAAATTTTGTAAAAATGCTTTCGTTAAAGTTTTAACAACTTAGCGACAGCATTTTTTTATTTTAAATATTTAAAATATGTTTTGCAATCATATTGACAGTTATCTATATGAGGTATATAATCACATAGAGAAGTATGAATATCATAGAAAAATATCAATATACTATGATTTGAATAGAAAAGGAGAAAACGTAATATGACTCATGCAGATTATGTATTGGTTTTCAAAGCACTCGCTGACGAGACACGCCTGAAGATTGTCGAGATGCTGTCAGGTGGCGAGCTCTGTGCTTGCAACATTTTAGAGCAATTTAAAATCACACAGCCTACGTTATCATATCACATGAAAACTCTTTGTGATTGCGGGCTTGTGACCGGAAGAAGGGACGGAGCCTGGATGAGATATACCATTAACATGGAAGTTTTCGAGTCCGTTAAGGAGCTGTTTGGCAATTTGGGATTTTACGAAAAAGATGTTGGCAAAGAAGAAAGTTGCTTAACGAAATGTAAATGAGAAGTCCAATAGTTAATGATTTCGCTTTGGGAATTTTGTCTATTAAAAAGATCTGCAAAGTGTAACTGCTAAACTGCAGTAAAAAAAAGATGTTCCATAAATTTAGAATCGGATATCTTATATAGGGAAATGAATAATAATGTTTATACTTGAATGGCTCAATAATCAGTTGCTAAAAATGGACTGGTTGAACACACTGGTCAAACTGCTTGTCGAAAATGTTTTCGGACTTGACGTTGACGAACGCCTTGGTGGAAGCATTCATTTTTTCATTTTTGACACAATTAAGATATTCATTCTGCTGTCATTTCTGATATTTTTGATTTCGTATATACAGAGCTTTTTTCCACCTGAACGAACAAGGAAGATACTTGGGCGGTTCAATGGAGTTTCAGCGAATATTCTGGGTGCTCTGCTTGGTACGATAACACCGTTTTGCTCATGCTCCTCGATTCCGATTTTTATCGGATTCACTAACGCGGGGCTGCCTTTGGGCGTTACATTTTCATTTTTGATTTCATCTCCGCTTGTCGATCTGGCTTCGGTTTTACTCCTGGCAAGCATTTTCAACTGGAAAATTGCAATTGCATACGTGATTGTTGGACTCATTCTGGCGGTTGTCGGGGGAACGATTATCGGCAAAGCTAAACTTGAGAAATATGTGGAGCCGTTTGTTTTCAGCAACAAGGTACATGATATTGAACAGTCGAAGCTGACAAAGCGCGACCGATTTGATTATTCAAAGGAACAGGTCATCGCAATTATTCACAAGGTCTGGCTTTACATCCTGATAGGCGTAGGAATCGGTGCACTGATTCACAATTGGATTCCCGAGAATGTAATAACTGCGGTTCTCGGACAGGATAAATGGTACTCGGTATTGGTTGCCACCATAGTCGGTGTCCCGATGTATGCAGACATATTTGGTACACTACCGATTGCCGAGGCTTTGGTGTTAAAAGGCGTAGGAATTGGAACTGCTCTTGCCTTTATGATGGCTGTTACGGCTCTGTCACTGCCATCGATGATCATGCTCAAGAAGGTTGTAAAGACAAGGCTTTTAGGAATTTTCTTTGGAATAGTAACAGTCGGAATTATTATAATAGGGTATGTTTTCAATGCACTGGGATTTTTACTTGTTTAGTTAAGGAGGAAAAAATGGTTATCAAAATACTAGGATCAGGGTGCAAAAACTGCATCACACTTACCGAAAATACAAAGGAGGCACTTTCCGCGCTTTCTATAGACGCTGAGATTGTAAAAGTTTCCGACTTCGCTGACATTGCAGCATTCGGTGTCATGTCAACACCTGCCCTGGTAATTGACGAAAAGGTGGTATCATTCGGGAAAGTGCTCAAACCAAAAGAAATTATTAAAATCATCGAAAAGATAGGAGAATGATATGAAACCATACATCGAAAAAGAAAAATGTGCAGCCCAGCCAGACATATGCCCACCAATGAAAGCCTGCAAAATTAGAGCGTTTTCATATATTGAAGATGATGACGAACTCTTAGGAGGACGAATCGAAATCGACCTTGATAAATGCAATGAATGTGGAGAATGTGTTGATCTTTGCTGTGGTAGCTGCATAATTTTGAAATAATTATATAAGATAAAAATAAGAATGAAAAAGAGGTAATTTTTTATGGACAAATCAAAGAAACAGGATATCAATTTTTTCCAAAAATATCTAACAATCTGGGTAGCAATATGCATGGCGCTAGGTGTTCTCATCGGCAGATTCATGCCTTCAATTCCGGAATTTTTCGGAAGGTTTGAACACGCAAACGTCTCAATACCTGTGGCGATTCTTATCTGGGTTATGATTTACCCGATGATGATGAAAGTTGACTTTCAAAGCATCAGGGATGTCGGCAAAAATCCGAAGGGGCTTTATGTGACATGGGTGACAAACTGGGTTATAAAGCCGTTTACCATGTACGCCATCGCTTCGTTTTTCTTTTTTGTCGTATTCAAGTCCTTTATCGCGCCTGAGCTTGCGACCCAATACCTTGCCGGAGCGATTTTACTGGGTGCAGCACCGTGCACCGCCATGGTTTTTGTCTGGAGCCATCTGACCAAAGGCAATCCCGCGTATACAATCGTTCAGGTGGCAACTAACGATCTGATCATTCTGGTCGCCTTCATACCGATTGTAAAATTTCTCCTTGGAGTCAGCAATGTGACCGTCCCATGGGACACACTGATTATTTCGGTGGTTTTGTTTGTAGTGATACCTCTTGCTCTTGGAATATTGACTAGGCATTTTGTAAGTAAAAGGAAGGGCGTAGATTATTTCGAAAAACAATTCCTGCCGAAATTCGATGGAGTGACAATTACCGGATTATTATTAACTCTGGTTCTCCTTTTCTCATTTCAAGGCGATGTTATAATCAATAATCCATTTCATATATTGCTTATAGCTATTCCTCTTACCATACAGACATTCTTGATTTTCTTCATTGCATATATTGCATCGAAAGTCTTGAAACTGCCCCACGACGTGGCAGCTCCCGCAGGTATGATTGGCGCTTCGAATTTTTTCGAACTGTCGGTTGCAGTAGCCATAGCCCTCTTCGGAACAACATCACCCGCCGCACTTGCAACGGTTGTAGGAGTTCTGGTTGAAGTACCTGTAATGCTTATGCTGGTAAAAATAGCGAACAAAACGACGGGCTGGTTTCCGCAACAAAAATCCAGCAGTATAAATTTGTAAATGTAAATTGATATAGATAAATTGATATAGATAAATTGATATAGATAAATTGATATAGATAAATTGATATAATAGACTGAATGTATAAATTGAAAAAAATAATTTGACAAAATTTCTGACGTAGAGAGAATTACTGGAAAATAAATATCTCGAAGTACAAATATCTATCGCTAATACCGTGCAAAATGTTGTAATACCGAGATACCCCCAACAAAATATTGAGCTAAATAAATGAATTGAAAAAAAGATAGGGCAAAATATAAATTTCGCTCTATCTTCTTTTACTATTCAGTCAATATTCTATTTATTATTTAGCATATAACCCAGTGGACAAGTATCGCTCACAATTATTCAGCATACAAAGCAGTAGACAGATATCTCTCTCCATTATCAGGAAGCAGTACTACTATTGTTTTACCTGCATTCTCAGGACGTTTGGCTACTTCGGTTGCAGCGAAAACTGCCGCACCTGAAGATATTCCGATTAGTAGTCCTTCTATTTTAGCTATTTCTCTGCCTGATTCAAAAGCTTCTTCATTATGAACCTTGATGATTTCGTCATAAATTTTCGTATTGAGGATGTCGGGAACAAAACCTGCACCAATTCCCTGGATTTTGTGAGGACCTGCTTTGCCTTCAGATAAAACTGGTGAGTCAAACGGTTCAACTGCTATGATTTTTATGTTCGGATTCTTCGATTTTAAATATTCTCCTACACCGCTGATTGTACCACCTGTTCCAATACCTGCAACGAAGATATCAACTTTGCCATCTGTATCATTCCAGATTTCAGGACCGGTCGTTGTTTTGTGAACCAGAGGATTGACAGGATTGACAAATTGCCCAGGAATAAATGAATTCGGTGTGGATTCGGCCAACTCAGCCGCTTTCTCAATAGCACCTCTCATACCCTTGGCGCCTTCTGTCAAGACAAGTTCAGCTCCATAAGCTTTGAGCAGATTCCTTCGCTCAATGCTCATTGTCTCGGGCATTGTTAAAATGATGCGGTATCCCTTGGCAGCAGCAACAGAGGCAAGACCTATGCCTGTATTTCCACTGGTAGGTTCGATAATTACAGAATCGGATTTCAATAGGCCTTTCGCCTCTGCATCTTCGATCATAGCCTTGGCAATACGATCCTTTACACTTCCGGCCGGATTGAAATATTCAAGCTTGGCAATAACAGTCGCCTTTAAATCCTTATGCTCATTGTAATTCGACAATTCCAACAACGGCGTTCTGCCAATCAGATCTGTCAGGGTTTTATAAATCTTTGTCATAAGTTTTTCCTCCAAAATACAAAACATATATGTTTAATATGTTATTATCATAAACCTAAAAACATTCTTTGTCAATATCTAATTTATATTTCTCAAATCTAATTTATATTTCTCAAATCTTAGTCTAACCTTATCCAAATTTATAATATTCAATGAAAAAACTTGCCGTGTTATTAGATTATAAAATAACGTTCAAATTGCTTTTTGACCAATTGCATTTATCGCTTATACAAGCAGAATTCAAATCCACTGACCGTAAATAGGTTAAAACACAATTCGATTTATGTAATCTATATATAAAACATCAGATTGTCACCGTTCTTCAAACTTGTAGCTTTTTCTGCAAGCTCTCGCAGAGTAATACTGTCAAGTGCACCGGCAACCGCCTTGTCAAGATTATTCCAGATAACTGACTCCATTGCCTTGTCAATAGATTCAGCTTCTTTGGAAACCGAACTTTCAGTCTTTTCGAAAAGACTTGTCTCTACGGCGCGCGCTATATCGCCGACAGTGATTTTATCAGTGGCAACAAGCAACTTATAACCTCCCTGGGAGCCTTTTAGTGAAACGACTATGTTCGCCCTTTTGAGCATAGAAAAAACCTGCTCCAGATATATTTTAGAGATGCCAAGATTATTGGCGATTGATATTATCGTTATCTGTTCGTCCGTATAAGCCTTTTGCGCCATATAGATCAAAGCGGCTATTGCGTATCGGCCTTTTGATGAAATTCTCATAAACAGTTTGTATGACAAGTTAAAATTATGTCACACACTCCTTTCAAATAAATACATAGCATTTATATATGTATAATATAAAATTAACTATTTTATGTCAAGTTTTATATATTTTCAAAAAAAATGTTCGAAAAGGAAGTCAACGTATTGACACAAGGCGCCGATAGTGATAAAAATTACATAGGACGGAGGGAAATAATGAGAAGGTTTAGCATGTTCTTTATGAACATTATTTTAACGATTGCTTTGTTAACAGTTAATGCTCAAGCAGTCTCGCAGGTAGATATATCTCAAGGTGTATCTCCAGTTGCATCTCCCATTATATCTCCAGTTACATCCCCCGCTCCTGTTCTTATATCAGAATCGGCGGTGCTTATGGACGCAGCTACCGGGCAGGTTCTGTTCGAAAAAAGCATGAACCAGAGACAATTCCCCGCAAGCATCACGAAAATAATGACCATTCTGTTAGGCGCCGAAAATGGAAATTTGCAAGATGAAATTGTAATGACGGATACGGCAGTTTTCAGCGTCCCGCGCGATGCATCACACATAGCGCTGACCCCGGGCGAAAAAGTAACACTGGAACCTTTGTTATATGCAGCCATGCTTGTTTCGGCAAATGATGCATGTAATGCCATAGCGGAAAGCGTTAGCGGGTCAATTGACAAGTTTTCAGAATTAATGACACAAAGAGCAAAGGAGCTCGGTGCAACCAATACGAATTTCCGAAATGCGAACGGCCTTCAGGATGAAAACCATTATACAACAGCTTACGATATGTCAATGATAACAAAGGCTGCTATATTGAACCCTACATTTAAGAAAGTATTCGAGACACGAAAATACACAATGAGTCCAACTAACAAACAGCCTGAAATCAGGAATTTCACACCATCGCATATGATGATGGAAGGCAATAAATACGCGTATGAAGGTATAGTAGGTGGCAAAACCGGATGGACAGTCATGGCACAGAATACTCTGGTGACCGTTGCAAAGAGAGGGAACAGAGAACTGATTGCTGTCGTTATGAAAAGTCTTAACAAGACAGACAAATATATCGACACAAAGGCTCTTTTCGATTATGGATTCAATAGCTTCAAGGAAGTCAGAATAAGCAAAGAAAAGATCGGCACCAAGACGATTCCACTCGTTAAATCCGCAAAAGTAGCCGGCAGTGTTTTAATATCAGCTACAGAAAATGTAAAGTTTCTGATTAATAAAGACATAGATGAAAGTTCGATAAAAATGGAATACGACGTCCCCGGCGAATACATAGAAGTTGTCGGACAGCCTGTGATTAATTTTTATCTGTCGCAGAATTCAAATCTCATGTATCCTAAATTGGGCAGCATAAAGCTAAGTACGAAACTGATTGAACCTGAAATCAAATCGAACAAGCCAAGCCCCATACGCACCATTGTAATTTATATTCTTGTTGCGGGGGCTCTGATTTTAGCGGCCTATTCATATCTCAATCACCTTGAGAAAAAACGCAGGAAACGCAGGCGTATGATGCGAATAAAAGCAAGACGGGAATTCGCGGAAAGAAATGAGTAGTCTGATGATCCCTGCATGCAGCAAACGGATTATATTGTAGCAACACCTTCCTAATTGGATGAACAAATGATATAATTGAATAACTACATATTCAATAGTTTTCAGCTTGACGAATATTTAAACTAAAGCAGCAATATCTGCCATTAACCGCCTTTTTCCCTAAGTTTCAGTTGCCGGAATTTTACAATAGGAGGTTTGTATCAATGAACAAAAATGAATTACAAGAACAGTCAGATCAAACTATGTCAGATCAAACCATACCGGACCAAGTGATTACGGATCGAGCTATTTCGGATCAAACCGCGTCGGATATTATGCCGAAAGAATCTGCATTATCTGAAAGCAAGTCAGTCACCTCGGGCCCTGGACAAAAGCTTCAGAAAATATCCGGATTGTTTCGTAAAAACAGACTGATAACGGCCATAGTTCTGATTATTATCATATCAACCATTACTTTTGGACTGGTAAATGTTTTTAATGGAAATATATCCACTTTTCTGCCTGCAGGTGATTCAACAGATTCCATACTGTTCAATGTGAAGGCTGAGAAGGAAACCACTGCAGGTATTTCGCTTGATACCGGTTTTAAGATTACAACCAATCGGAATTTATCTGCCGAGGAAATGAAGACATTTATCAAGTTAACACCGACTTCAGAATTTACACTGAAGAAGCTAGGTGCGGTTTCCTACCATTTAACCGCACCGAAGTTTGGAAAAGGAAAGCTTGTTTCAATTGCGCTGGTTGACGAAAACGGCATTGTCCTTAGAAGCGCTGCGTTCCAGACAGCACAGGAGTTCGGGGTTGAAAGTGCATTCCCAAGAGACAAATGTGATTATGTGGAAATCAATACGGGCATAGAAGCAACGTTGACATACCCTGATGTGGAAGCCAGCGAATTTGCAAAATATTTAACAATTTCACCGGCTGTAAAAGGAAGTTTCGAAAAACACAACGCCACAATTGCATTTGTACCATCTGCAGTTCTTGCAGAGTCGACAATATACACGGTGAAAATCAAAGCAGGACTAACCTCTAGAATGGGAGGAGCTTTGAAAAATGATTACAGTTATACTTTTAAAACAAAATCACTTAATACCTGTGAAACAACCGGAGAATTAACCGAAACTTTTTTGCCGGACGAAAATCCGGTTATTGAGGTTACCGCTGCCACCGGAGACCTGGATTCCTATTCATCTGAAATCTATAGATTTCCATCTGCAGAAAGTTATAAGACAATGCTTGCCGGCTATATATCGAAACAAAATACAAGTACCGAGTATGCCGAATATGTCGAAAATCTACCTGCGACAGGGCTCGATTTATATGCTGATTATTCTGGAAAATTCATCAACATTCGTACTGAATACGAAACCGATTATGGGTATGCACTAATGCCTGATAAGCTTCCAACAGGGTGGTATCTTGTAAATATCAAAATGACCACCAAATCTGGTGTGAAGTACGATCTTCAGAAACTTTTACAGATAAGTCCGATTTCCG
>CAZZCN010000062.1:10739-16212 GCA_964652975.1 uncultured Oscillospiraceae bacterium
TTGTCAGATCAGTCCACGTTCCCTTTACTCGTTGTCTGTGGCAGAAAACGTTTCATTTTGGATTAACGATACACGAAATGGCAGACCGATTGAAAATGCCGCAATAAGCATCGAAGGCACCGAAATGAATGGCAAAACAGGACGTGATGGCACTGTGAACATTGCAAAGCCTGTGTTACCTCAAAGCACAGAAAACGACAATCAAAACGACCCTTATACTATTTTGACTGTAAAGTCCGGTGATAATATATTTATTGATATCAGTTACAGGTTAGATGACGCAAATGCATACTACTACGGAGAAGGAAAAATACAGGACAAGTTTTATACCGCCATATATTCTGATCGTGCTGCATATCTGCCGACCGATACAGTAAGGATATGGGGAGTATTCAGGGCGCACAACGGAAAGACTGCCGTGCCAGGCGGACTGACAGTAAATCTAAGTGACTATAATCTTAGTACATATAAGGTTCCTGTTACTGTTGAAAGTGATGGTAGCTTTTTGGCTGAAATCAAATTAAAAGATGCAATCAGCGGAGGTTATAGACTTTCATTGAATCTTGATGATGTAGTTATCGCTTACAGGTACATAACCTTGCTTGATTATATTAAGCCATCGTATATCATTGAAGCAACAACTGACAGCTGGTTTTTCACGGATACCGTCAAGCCGATTCAATTAAGTGTACAGGGCAATTTTTATGATGGAACTCCGATTTCGGGCTTGAACGTGAATGCGAATTGCAATGCCAAAACCTTCGAGAAGGAATCTTATTCCGCACAACTTGATGATAGCGGATCTGCTAGTATTGCAATTAAATACAACGGTGCAGAAGAAAAGATTAAGTCGTGGTTTCCAACTTCTGAAAGCATCGATGTAGTAAGTAATGACATGGAAAACTCATATGAATATTCTGAAAATAAGTATTTGACTTTTTTTGACAGGGATATCATGCTGGAAAGCAATACACAAACTATAGCAGGCAAGACTGTTTTGAACATTGCAACAAATATGATTACAACATCACGTCTCAAGCAATCAGAAGCATATGTCTGGGATTACGATATGATTCGTGGGAACTCTGTTGATGTCGATATAACACTGACAGCTCAGAAGCATTATTATCAAAAAATCGACCTTGGAGCATACTATGATTATGTTAGAAAAGTGACCTCGCACAGATTCAAATATGAGGAGCGCACAGAAACGGCGCTGACATTCCATGTAAAAACAACAGACGGGAAGCTCGTTTTTGACAAATTGAAAGAACTTGATGGCAATGGTTTTTACTCAATCACGATGAAATATGCCGACAGCAAGGGGAGACTTGTTCTGGAAGAAAGTAATATCGGCAGTGGGATATATGTTGAAAATCTAGGTGGCAAGACATATAGTTTCAGTTTGGATTGGACAAGCATGTTCAAACTAAGCGACCCTCCTATACAGTTTACTTTAAAAGAGAATGATTTGAATGCCACAAAGACAAATAATGATAACATTATGCTTGTATTGCACCAAAACAGTATTTTTTCAACATCTGTTATCAAGGGAACAACAATAGCAGTCAAGCCAGATGAAACGATGATTCCCAGCTGCCGGCTCGGTGGTGCGTATTTTGATGGCAAGCATGTATTTAATATTAGAGGTATGGATTTACAATATGACAATTCTGAACGGGCGCTTGATGTCCAAATCGAAACGAATAAAACGGTCTACAATACAAAGGAGGAAGGTACTGTCTCCATTAAGGCATCACGTAAGGGCAAACCCGTTGCCGGCGCATCCGTACTGGTGAGTGTTGTTGACGAGTCTGCGCTCTCGGTAGCTGACAACAGTTTCAATCTGAGTGACGAGATTTACAGCTATAACTATTATGAATCTTATGGATATGCGTCTTATGTCTACCATGACATGAATTATGTAACTAATGGCGCAGAGGGTATGGGTGAGGGTGAAAGCGGGGGAATCAGGAAAGATTTTAGTGACACCGCCCTGTTTGTAAGACTTAAGACTGATGCCAACGGTATTGCAAAAACTGAAATAACCATGCCCGATAACTTGACCGCTTGGAAGATCACCGCGCTCTGCTACGACGAAAACATGAATACCGGTCAGGACCAGTCAAGTGTTAAAGTAAGAAGAGATTTCTTTATTAGTCCGATTATCTCTAAAAATTTCGTTTATGGCGACGATGCGGTTTTCTCAGCACGAAGCTACGGACAATTTGCACAAAATAACGATGTTGCTTATACCTTCAATTTAAGTGGAGGCAGGAATAACGAGAAAAAGATAACTGGAAAGGCAAAAGCAAATACTTCTGTTAACTTTGGTAAACTACCTGTTGGTGATTATAAGATGACTATACTCGCAAAGCTCGGTAAAAATTCAGATGGTGTTGAGCTGCCGTTTACAGTCAGAAACAGCAACATAGAGGTTCCGATAAATAAAACGACAGACTTGAAGAATGGAATTGATATTTCATCAACAAGGTTCCCTGTGACAATTGGTTTTTACAATACCGATAACATTTTTGTCAATCAACTTCTTGATGATTTGGTTTATCTAACTCCTTATCGTGCTGACGAAAAAGCGGCTTTACTCTTCGGACAGGATTACATTGCCCAAATGATTGGTAAAACACCAGTATATGATAATGAGGTTAAAAATATAATTGCCGAACTTGCTGACACGAATGGTTTCCCGGCTTACAGCCAGAGCTCTGATGATCCGATCTTGACAGCAAGGATAGCCGCAGCGATTCCGCAGTATCTATCAAGCGGCACAATCAGTTATTTCAAATCAGTTATTTCAAGCAGTACATCTACCAGAAATCAAGTTGCAGCAGCATATATGGGGCTTGCGGCGCTAAAGCAGCCTGTACTCAACGACCTGCGTTATCTTGTTGATAAGTCATATGTTTCGGATTATGAGCGCCTTTATCTCATTGCGGGTCTTGCACTTATAGGAGACAGCGAAAATGCGTCAATCGCATATGACAAATACATTAAACCAAATCTTGAAGCAGCTACGGATGTAAATAAAAACACCACATGGAGATACACTAAAATAGAATATGTCAATTACTCAACCTATACAGCACCTGCTTTGATTGTATCGGCCGTTTTGAACAAGCCCGAGGCGGAAGGCCTGGTGCGTTATCTATTTGCAGAAAACGAAAAAGAGGATTTGTATTATTGCGAATACATGGTATATCTAAAATATAAACGAGCTATCCAAAGCAAGATACCGACGGCTTTCACATATAATAAGGCAGGCAAGACCGAGCAAGTTACACTTGATGGTAGAAATGCTGTTTTTCTTGAATTTGACAAAGAAAACCTTACAAAGGCTGATTTCAAAGTTAAATCAGGGAAGGTAACAGCTTCCGCATATTACTGGGGTGTACCGGTAGCACCTGAAATAAATAAAAATATTATAATAAGCAAGTCCTTAAGCAAAGGTATAACAAAAATTAATCTGGGCGATACGGTTGAAATTAAAATAGACCTCGCTATTGACTATGGCATTAAATTCTCCAAATCATATAATATTTATGATTGTCTGCCAACAGGATTTCGATATATTGGTATGAAAGGTGATGATCTCTATCAGTATTCAAGCTTCAATGGCAAAGAAGGCCAAAAAATAAACTTTCAGATAGTGATGCCGGAATATGGTAAATCCGGCTCTATCACATATTATGCAAAGGCGGTTTTGCCGGGCGAATATGTTATGGACAGTGTATACGCAACCGGAGGCGACACAATTGTGGTGAGCTCCCCGAGAAGCAAGGTCGTTGTCAATGTCGGCAAATAGGAAAGTTCTTGTCATTTTGATAATGTCATTTATTCTGCTAAGCGGTTGCTCGCCATCTGATGAACAAAGTTCTACAACCGGTTTGTTGCAGTCTTCAGCTGCCAGGAGTTCATGGGAAGCTATCAATTATTCAGATTATCTGCCTTGCGAATACCCGGTTGAAAACATGAAGGGAATACTCAGTCAGGCAAAGTCATACAGTTTCTCAAAAGATGTAGGTGCAGTTATAATCCCGCACCACCTTGTTGCCTCATCAATGATAGCATCTGCACTCAAAGGCGCAGCAGCTGTGAGGCCGAAAACAGACACAGTAGTAATATTCGCACCCAGCCATTCAGGTCTCAAAAGCGACCTTGTTACAACGAAAAAGGGATTCAATACCGCTGGCGGTGTGATCAAAAATGACATTGCACTTACAAACGCTTTTTTGAGCGATAATATCGGTGCAACTGTCGATGACGAGATTGTGACAAAAGATCATTCTGCATCAGCATTGGTTCCTTTCGTGAAATCATGTTTTCCCGATTCCAAAATCACAGTATTGCTTTTTACCCGCAACACACCGATAGAAAAGGTGACAGACGCTGCAAAAGCAGTTTCAGAATATGCCCAAAGCCATAGTGTGCTGCTCATCGGCTCGGTGGATTTTTCACATGGTCTTACAGCTTTGATGGCTGGTAAAAAAGACCAGTATACATTTTCGCTGATTGAAGCAGGTAAAATAAGCTCGCTTTTTTCGCTAAGCAATCAATATCTGGATTCACCGCAGGCGGCAGCAGGAGTGATTATGTTTTTACAAAATCAAACACCAAAGAAATCATTGAAACGTTATGACCATGCCAATGCTCTGTTTTTCCTGAAAAACAACAGGAGTTGGAATGAAAACAGCGAATTGATAACTACGTATATGATATTTGGCGGGTGATTATGTCCAAAATGACAAATATTAAAGTTTTAAATAGAATTAGAATGGTTTGATATTGCACATGAAATTTGAATAGCTGTTAATGTGTTTTTCTGATGAAAATGCAAGTTTGCATTGTAAAAAATTCTAGCATATGAAAGATTCCGTGTCAATGAATGCAAATATCGGCTAGTTATTTAATTATTAAGCGTTAATTTGGGCAATATTTAGTAAAAATGCAAGTTCGCAATGCAAAAATTTCAAATATTAAAAAAAGAGTTGACAAAAACATAAAATTGAAATAGTATATGAATAATCAATGGAAGGTGGATTCATGACAAAAGGGCAAATGGAAGCGAAAATCAGCGAGGCTGTCAGTAAATTTGAAATTGAGTATATGGGCAGAGGACCGAAAACCATAAGAACCTATATAATCAATGATATGATAGTTGTCAGACTTACAGGATTTTTAAGTCCTTCAGAACAGAAGCTAACCGATAATCCACAGGGGATTGAATTATTTAAAAAGGTACGCACATCTCTTTTTGAAGGTGGGAGAGGATATTTAGAGACACTGATTATCGATGTGATTGGTGTAGCTATAGTCAGCACTTACTCGGATATAAGCACTAAAACCGGAGAGAAAATAATAGTTATCATAGCAGAGCGAAATTTAGAAGAGCTAACTACAAAAAAATAAATTCGGAAGACAACACAAAATAGCACAGCTAAGTTGTAAGTAAGCCGAT
>CAZZCN010000063.1:0-3410 GCA_964652975.1 uncultured Oscillospiraceae bacterium
GATATAGAATACCGTGACTACAATGATTCCAATCGTGCTTTTGCACCATTAAAGAAGGCGGAGGACGCAATAGAGGTTGACACGACTTTTAAAAGCATAGATGAAGTTGTTGAAGAGATCGTTGCTATAATAGACACAAAATGTTCAGGCTGATAGTTAAGAAGTTTTTTACTTTTTTAAATGCAATTCTTTTTCGCGTTGAGTTCATCAATCCCGAAAAACTACCTTTGGAAGGTCCCGCCATACTGGTGGCAAACCACCAGAACATTTTTGACATATCTTTTATCCACTGTAAAACAAAGCCCTGGGTTTACTGGGTCGGCAAACGCGAGCTCGTTGACATACCTATATTCGGAAGACTCGTTTTAATGATGGGCGTGATGCCTGTTGATCGCAAGAAAAGCGACCTGTCTGTAGCTAAAAGTCTTTTTGCCAACCTGAAAGCAGGCAGGGTCATAGGTATTTTTCCGCAAGGCACAAGAGTGAGGGGATACGAAAATCTTGACAGAGTGATACCCAAGACGGGAGCTGTTCATTTTTCCCTTAAAACTAAAACACCGGTAATTCCTATAGGCGTTTATGGAAGTTTTAAACTTTTCAGCAAAATGAAAGTGGTAGTGGGGGATCCTATTGATTTTTCGAAGGTTGAAGGCGATTTTCATGGCAATGAACTGCTCATGAAGCAGACAATATTCATGATGAAAAAAATATACTCTCTCATAGACGTAGAATACAACATTGACGAATCGTTGCTTCATGTGGAAAAGAACCTGTGATAATAAAGATAGACGAATTTATAAGAAAATGCATAATAAATAATCCAGTGAATTGTATATAAAACCGACATATATAAGTAATATGAGAGAGATGGACAAAAACCGATGAAATTCGAAATAGCCAAAAGTGTAGGATATTGTTTCGGAGTCGATGAGGCCATTAAAAAGGCTTTTGAAATTTTAGCCGACAAGGAGCTTGAATCATCCCGCAAATACATGTATGGCGAACTTATTCACAATAGAGGTGTAATCGAAGAACTCGTAGAAAAGGGTATGGATGTAGCCGAAGAGATTGGTGATATCGAGAATTGCTCGACTGTGCTTATAAGAGCGCATGGAATATCACCTCAGATCAAGGACGAATTGATAAAAAAGGACTGCACGGTTATCGACTGTACCTGCACTTTTGTCAACAGAATCCATAAAATTGTCAAAACGGCTTATAATGAGGGTAAACAGATTATCCTGGTAGGCGATGCAAAACATCCCGAAATTCTTGGAATAAATGGAGAATGTGAAAACACAGGAATTGTAATTTCGAGCGAAGAAATTGCAAAAAAAATTGAAATTGAGGACAAACCTTCGGTAATTGTCGCACAAACTACGTTTTCTTTCATAAAATACACAGAAATAGTGGATTTTTTAAAGAAAAAAATTGCAAACTTGGAAATATTTGATACAATATGTATTACGACTGAAAAACGACAGCAGGAAGCAAGTGAGATTGCGAGTCGTTCAGACATGATGATTGTTATCGGCAGTAAGGAAAGTTCAAATACAATGAAACTATTTGAGATTTGCTCTTTGAATTGCCGTAAAACATATTTGGTGCAAAAGTTATCGGACATAGATGAGATTATCGGCAGAGAGAACATTTCCGCCTATAAGATTGGAATTGTCGCAGGTGCTTCAACACCACTAAGAAATATCGGGGAGGTTATCAACAAGATGAGTGAAAATGTGGGTTTAGGAAGCCAGCAGGAGCAAGACAATTTGTATTTTTCGGAGTATGTGGAAAGTATTTCGCAATTGCACAGAGGATCAACAGTCAAAGGTGCGGTAATTCGTTATGACAATGAATATGTGTATGTGGATGTACATGACAAATCCGAAGGAAGGATTCCAATTCACGAATTTAAATCTGATCCCGAATTTGATCTGGCAGCAGCCGTAAAAGATCATACTGAAGTTGATGTTTTTGTTCGCAGTATCCGTAATACTGAACAGGGCAAAGAGATAATTCTATCGAAAGCGAAACTCGAATTTTCCAAGAACCGTGAACTCGTTGAGGCAGCATTCCGCGACAAGCAACCGGTAATGGTTAAAATCATAAATACAGTTAAAGACGGTGTTATCGGGACATATGGCGGTGTTGACATCTATATTCACCGTACACAGCTCGAAATGGGACCTGTAGAGAATCTCGACGCATATAAAGGCAGAGACCTTGAGATTTTAGTTACTCAATATGATGCAACAGACAAGAGAAGACTTCGCGTATCAGGTTCGAGAAGAATTCTTCTTAACCAGGAGCGCAAAGAAAAGGCTGATGGTGTATGGACAGAACTCGAAATAAATAAAGTCTACAAGGGTATAGTAAGAAGCCTTACAGATTTCGGAGCTTTTGTTGATATCGGCGGCGTTGATGGTCTTGTCCACGTTTCAGAACTTTCATGGAACCGTATCAAGCATCCTTCGGAAGTTTTAAAGCCCGGAGAAGAGATTGAAGTATACATCAAGGAATTTGACGAAGAGAAACGTCGTATATCCCTTGGATACAAGAAAGCAAACGAAGATCCATACAAGGATGTCGAAGAGAATTATCCTATCGGAACTGTCGTATCCGGTAAAGTTGTAAGAATGTTTCCTTTTGGAGCTTTTATAGAGATTGCACCGGGAGTTGACGCTCTCTGTCATATATCACAGATTTCCAATGTAAGACTCGTTAAGCCTGCAGATGCTCTTAAAGAAGGGATGGAAGTTAACGCCAAGGTCCTGGAAGTTAACAACCAGACAAGAAGAATCAGCGTAAGCATCAAGGAAGTAGAAGCCATCGATCCAGTTAAGAAGGCGGACGCAGAACCGGTTGAATCAACTGAAGTAGCAGAGGAACTACCTGTTAAAGAAGTTCCGGTAGTGGAAGCCGTTTCAGCAGAAGAAACCGTTTCCGAAGTCAAGACTGATGCAGAGGCAGTGACAGCAGTAGAAGAAGCACCAGAAGCTACTGCAGACGTAGTAACCGAGGCAGAAGCAAAAGTTGATGTAACACCAGAAATTACTGCAGAACCCGTTGCTGAAGTAGTAGAAGCAGCACCCGAAGCTACTACCGAAACTGTTGCTGAAGAAGTAGAAGCAGCACCTGAAGTTGCAGCCGAGCCTGTTGTTGAAGAAGTTGCTACTGAAGAAGCAAAAGAAGAAGTTGTTGCAACACCTGTCGAAGTAGTAGATGAGACAGTAGAAGATGCAAAGGTTGAAGAAACTGTAGAAGAAAAAGCTGAAGAAGTTGTAGAGGAAGTCGAAGAAAAGTAAATCGAAACAGCTTATAAGCAAGCAGGTTTAACAATAAAAAACTTTACAAAAACTATAAATAAACTAAAAATAATATTAAGACCGCTGAACAAAGAGCAAAAATAT
>CAZZCN010000063.1:3420-16027 GCA_964652975.1 uncultured Oscillospiraceae bacterium
AGCACCTGAAGTTGCAGCTGAGCCTGTTGCGGAAGAGACAGTTAATACAATTGAAGACGAAGTTGTTGAAGCTCCAGTAGAAGTTGCAGCTGAGCCTGTTGCGGAAGAGACAGAAGTTGCAGTTGAGCCTGTTGAAACTGTTGAAGAGACAAAGGCAGAAGAAACTGAAGCAGAAGAAAAGACTGATGAAGAAGCAGTCGAAGAAAAGTAATTAGATAAAGATGTAAAGGCCATTAAATGAAAAAGTGGAAGTTCATTGTCAAGGACAATAAGACATGGACAATAACCCAAGCACAATAATACAGCATCAGACAGAGCAGAGAAATCTGCTCTGTTTTTTTTGAAAACAATATAATTTAAATGTAAATTATATATAAACGTAACAAAACAATTGTTCGATATCGCTTGACAAACAAAATGAAATCATATATTATAAAAGAGAACAAACGTTCTTTTGGTTTTTGGGGAGGATAATATATGATTCAGATAGTTTTTTTCATGTCAATGATAACCATTGCAGCATTACTTCTAAATATGTTCTGGAGTGTTTCTGACAGCCACGATAAGGAATACCTGATAATGTGCCAGATCAGAAGGAGAAGTGTTATTCGTAAGAGACATCTAATGAATTTAAATGGAAGTGTGTCATCAGAAACGTATAATTACAATACTGGTATCGGTACTGTTAGAAGTGTTAGTAATATCAATTTAGACAATAATTACTTATACACCGATAATCATGATAAAATTCATTCTAAAAGCTATGTTTACAATTTCAATAAACGCAATATTACAAGCAAAGGTAAAGTTATTAGAACAAATAAAGTTGTTCAATTTTATGATTTAGGTCCGTCTGAATATATCGACAATAGTATTGACAGCCATAAGAATGACTGTGCATAATTATTCGATAATCAACTTTAGTTAAGCACGAGTTAACGTACTTTCAAATAGTGCCTATATCACCTATATATGTTATAATACTCCTATCAAATTTCACTGATTGGAGTATTTTTATTTGCCGGATGTAAACGATGTAAAGTTAGCGGTTATGGCATCGAAAGGTGATATGAATGCATTTGAACAACTGGTAATGTTATATTTTACCGGTATAACGGGTGTTTGTTATTCTATTACTGCAAATCGACAGGATGCAGAGGATTGCGCACAGGAAGCCTTTATCAAAGCATACAGGAACATTTCCAAGTTTGACCCCTCATCATCATTTTTTACATGGATATACAGGATAGCAGTCAATACGTGTTATGATTTAAAGCGCAAAGAGAATAGAAAATATACTGTTTCGCTTGATGATACTATGGAAACAGAAGACGGAGCAATAGCATATCAAATAGAAGACAATTCAGCAGCGATTGACGACCAGCTTATTTGCGAAGCATCTGACCAAAAGATACAGTCAATAATTGACATGGTTCCCGAAAAATTTTCCAGAATTCTAAGGCTTAAAGATATAGACGGTTTAAGCTATATTCAAATCGCGCAGATTGAGGATATAAACGAAGGTACTGTTAAATCAAGACTTTCACGTGCACGTGCAGCATTTGCGCAACTTGCAAAGGATGAAGATTTGTATGTGTGATGAATTTCAGACACATTTGGAATGGAACAAATACGGATTAGAAACGTATAATCCGTAGATAGAAATTTAAAATTTAGGCATTATATAGCTACAATACAAGAAGAACAGTGGTTTTAAGGGGATTAATTGCAAATATTTAAAATTGCAGGTGGGTTAAATGAAATTTAAAGATAATATGGAATCTGTTAATAAGAAGTGCGGTTGCAGCCCGAAATACCTCGAGCTTGTTTCTGACTATTCTGATAACAAGCTTTCAGGTAATGAAATAGTAGAGATAGAAAATCATTTAAATTCTTGCAGTGATTGCAGGGAGATCTATGAATTGTCATTGCTTTCGCATAAGCTGACAGATAAACTGAGTGTCAGTAAAAATGAATATATAAGTAGAATTTCCAATGAGGATATTGACTTCAAGACTGAAAATATAATGAAGGCAATAATTGCTGAATCAATCGTAGATGCTAGTTTTGTCGCTGCAGTACCGGCACAAGCAAAACCATCAAGATGGAGTGTTTTTTCCATTTACGATGGCAAAAAATTCAATGGATTCTTTAATAAAAGGATTAACCGCTCATTTGCAGGAGTAGCCGCGGGATTTGTCGTACTGTTTTCTGTTGCATATTTGTTTGGGATTTTTGGCAATAACTCTATAATTCCTGCTTTTAATAAAAACAAAATGTCCACTCAAACCGATGACAACGCTTATTATGGAAGCAGTTCATTTACTGACAGATCAGGTATGGCAGAAATAGCGACAAAGGAAGCAACCGGTTCCGCGAAGGATGCCAACGGAAGCAATAATTATCCTGAACAATCTTCAGCTATAGCTAAGGATATGATATCATCAACAATAATCTCAGGGGGTGCAGATACAAGTTTTGAACCTTCTTCATCTATAATAATTGACAGCTTTCTTACAGCAGAGCAGACCGCAACATTTTATAGAGCAACAGCTGATTCAATTGCTTTTACACAGGGTCAAACACCTGAATACCAGTACATAGGAATTTATGCATTTGCATCGGATTTGGTAAATGACAGAAAAAGTCAGATTGACAATATTTTTAAAAATTACAGCAAACCTGTAAAAATCGAAATAATTAGTGGAGAGAATTCGCAAAAACTGTTAGAATATACTACAAAAGAAAATACCGGCTATTTGCAAAAATCCACGGAAGGTAAAAATGCAGATTTCCTGATTATTTTGATCGGCAGGTGAACAGGTGACAAAGTCTCTTTTATTGATTGACGGCAACAGTATTATTAACAGGGCATACTTTGGGATTGCAGGGAGAAGTTCTATGAAGGCTTCCGACAATACTCCGACGGGTGCCCTTTACGCTTTTCTAAATATGTATTACAAGTTTTATGAAGAGACAAAGCCGGATTACGCCTGTGTTTGTTTTGACCTTAAAGCACCCACGTTCAGACACGAAATGTACGACGGATATAAGGCGACCAGGAAACCAATGCCCGACGACCTTGCAGTTCAGATGCCGATACTTAAGGACATACTTGACACCCTAGGAATTACACGGGTTGAACTCGAGGGCTTTGAAGCTGATGACCTTATTGGATCAATAGCCACTTATTCCGGTAATCTAGGATGGAAAACATATATACTCTCAGGCGACAAGGACGATTTACAGCTTGTAAATGACAACACAACTGTTGTTATGCCCATATCACAGAATGGACAGACCAGCACATTTTATTACGACACCAAAGCGGTCGAAGCAAAATACATGCTTAAACCGTCCCAGTTTGTCGATTTTAAGGCCATAATGGGCGATCCATCAGATAACATACCCGGAGTCAAGGGGATAGGCGAAAAGGGGGCTACAGAGCTTCTGGTTAAATATAAGAGTTTGGACAACATTTACAATTCAATCGACGAGATACCTGCTAAAATTGCCGACAAGTTGAAAGCATCCAAGGAAATTGCATATTTATCACATTTTCTTGCGACCATTAAATGCGATATTTCCGTTGAGGAATATTTCAAAGCTATCACAGAAAAAATGCCGGATTGGGATGAAGCATACCATATTTTTAACAGACTCGGTTTTAAGACATTTATTCGAAAATTAGAATTATCTGCTCCTGTAAAACATAATAATGAAGCGGTAATTATAGACGAAGAATGGAATAGCAAGCTAATCCGTGATGTTTCATACAACGAGCTTGTTGTAGCTTTACAAGCATCGGATTTGTATAAATTTAATCAAGACAGCCTTCAAAAGTCCATAAAAATTTATGAGGATCATTTCACCAGGGAATTTATTCATGGTTTGAATTTTGAGGACAATGGATTTATTTCAATGATTAATGAATCAGACGACACGGTTTTAATTGATTTTAACGGAGAATATTACGTTCGGGTAAATAAAGGGTTTTTAAATGATGTTTTTGACTTTTTAAGAAAATCAAAAATTAGAATAGTCTGCAATGAAATAAAGGAGCTTTTGAGCAAATATAAAGTTGATACGTATAATTTGCTTGTTTTTGATATAAGCGTTGCGGCTCATTTACTCAATCAGATTGAAGGCAAACCGTCAATTGAAAGAATTGCCGAAATTTGTCTTGGTGAACAATATTTGCATAAAGAAAATGAGGCGATAACTCCAGTAAATGTTCAACAATCACTTTTTGATGTCAACCCGTTATTACAGGATGACAACGATAGTAAATTAACTCAACAACTCATAGATCAAGCTAAGCACCATTTATCCATACTCAATAAAATAGCGACTTTTCAGCTATCGTTACTGGAGCAGAGAAACCTTCTTTTTCTGGCCATGTATATTGAAATGCCTCTTGTTGGAATACTTGCTGAAATGGAATTTGAGGGATTCAAGATAGATGTTGAGGTTTTAAACCAACTGAACGAAAGTTTCCAAAAACGAATAGAAGATCTTGACAGAGAGATACATTTGCAGGCAGGAACTGATTTTAATATTAATTCACCTAAGCAGCTGGCGGATGTTTTGTTCAACCGGCTTAAGCTACCGACTGGCAGGAAAGGGCAGACAGGTTTTTCAACAGATTCCGATGTACTCGAAAAGCTTGCAGACAAGCATCCGATAATAAGGCTTATTACAGCATACAGGCAGTTATCCAAGCTTAAATCAACATTTATCGAAGGCTTGACAAAAAGTATTGATCCTAAAGATGACCGTGTTCACACAACATTTAATCAGACACTTACCGCAACAGGTAGACTTAGCAGCACAAATCCCAACCTGCAGAACATCCCGATCAGACAGGAAGATGGCAGGGAGATAAGAAAGGCTTTTGTCTCCAAAGACGGGTACACACTTGTTGATGCAGACTATTCGCAGATTGAACTCAGGCTGTTGGCTGCATTTTCCGCAGATGAGCAAATGGTTAATGCATTTATTAATAAAGATGATATACATATGAATACAGCTTTGGAAATTTTTGATCTACCCAGGGAACTTATAACGTCTTCAATGAGATCGATTGCCAAAACCATCAATTTCAGCATAGTTTATGGCATTGGAGAATTCAGTCTTTCAGCCGATCTTGGTATTTCAATGAAAGACGCCAAGACATATATAGAGGAGTACCACAAAAAGTACCCCGGAGTGAAGCCATATCTGAACAGCCTGGTTCAGCAAGCATACGAGAAGGGCTATGTGGAGACGCTTTTTCATCGTAGAAGATATATGAACGAACTGAAGTCGGCCAACAAAAACATCAGGTCTTTTGGTGAACGTGCAGCAATGAATACACCTTTGCAGGGAACAGCAGCCGATATAATTAAAATAGCCATGGTTCTTGTACACAGAAGACTAAGGGAAGAAAACTGCCGGGCCAAGCTTATTCTACAGGTTCACGATGAACTTATACTGGAAGTCTTGCAGGAAGACGCTTCAAAGGCCTCTGAAATTTTGAAACACTCGATGGAAAATTCGGTTTTACTGAGTGTTCCTCTGATTGCAGAAATTAAAACCAAGATTGTTTGGTTTGATTATTGATAAAATTTATTAGTGCAAATGAAATTTTATAGTATAATGACCACGAACAGATGTGTGGTTTGATTATTAGTAAACAGTGTTTTGCATCAATTTTTATAGAATAATAATCATGAACAATAGAAAAACTCACAGTAAAAAACATAAAGAAAAAAATAGATAATCTAATAAATATTAGAAAAAAGGACTGAAGGGAACAATATGTTTGTTATAGGAATAACCGGAGGAATCGGCAGTGGAAAGACAATGGCTGCAAAGATTTGCAAGCATAATGGAATTGAAGTAATAGATGCTGACGAAATATCCAAATCACTTACTGTCGCGGGCGGAAAAGCCATGCCGGAGATTGCACAGGCTTTCGGGAAGAAAATCATAGCAACGGACGGGAGCCTCAACCGCAAGGCCATGTCGGACATGGTTTTCAAAAACAAAAAATCACTTGATATCCTAAGTTCGATAGTACACAAATATGTCATCGCCGAAATATACGAAAAAGTTGAAGATTACAAGCAAAAAAAATTCAAAGCCATAGTCATCGATGCTCCTATTCCTGTTAAAAACGGATTTCTCGATGTGTGTGACCAGGTGTGGCTCGTTTGGACGGATGATGATAAGAGAATAGAGAGGCTGATATTGCGTGGAATGGCTGCCGATGAGGCTAAGCGAAGGATACTTTCTCAAATGACAAGGGAAGAGTACGAGGCGGTTGCCGACAAGGTTATAACAAACAACGATACCGTATCCGAACTGGAAGAAGCAGTCAAAGCTATGCTTGAACAGGAGCTTGGACTCCGTGGAATTAAAATAGCAAAATAGCATAAGCTATAATTGGTTCAGGTGCATTAATATTGTTAGCAATACTAATTTTACACTATTCTAATATAGCTTTAGTAATATATAATGGAAAAACGAAAATTTAATTTTATTAATATTTTTCTTAATTTATTATCTTAATTATAGTTTTGAATCAGACATTAAATCTAAAAAGAGTAATATCTCCGTCTTTCATGATATATTCCTTGCCTTCGGAACGCACAAGACCTTTTTCCTTGGCTGCCTGATAAGTCTTGCAATTGAACAAATCATCGTACGATACAATTTCAGCTCTTATAAATCCTCGTTCTATGTCAGAATGGATTTTGCCAGCCGCTTTTGGCGCCTTCGTACCTTTGCTGATTGTCCATGCACGAACTTCTGTAGGACCTGCTGTTAAAAACGAAATCAATCCGAGCAAGTCATATCCTGCTTTTACAATTTTATCTAGTCCGGATGAATCGAGACCGAGGTCGGCAAGGAACATGTTTTTTTCTTCATCATCGAGCATGGCGATTTCCTCTTCGATTTTGGCGCTTATTACTACTGCTTCGGCACTATCGGCCTTTGCTATTTCTTTTACAGCCTTTATATATTCTGTATCGGGCTTGTTGATGTCATTTTCAGAAATATTTGCAACATATAGAACCGGCTTTAATGTAAGTAAAAACAAATCACTCATCATCTCTTTTTCGTTTTCGCTAAAATCGAGCCTTCTTGCAGGTATACCGCTTTCAAGACTGGAATTGATTTTCTCCAACAGCTCAAGTTCTTCGATTGAGTTGCTTTCTCTGGCTTTTGCCTGCTTTCTTACCTTGTCAATTCTTCTCTCTAGCCACGACATGTCGGCCAATATGAGTTCAAGGTCGATAGTTTCTATATCCCTTTTAGGGTCTGCATTACCTTCTACGTGAATTACGTTTGGATCGTCAAAACACCTTACTACATGAACAATTGCATCAACTTCTCTGATATTCGATAGGAATTTGTTGCCAAGTCCTTCGCCTTTGCTAGCCCCTTTAACAATTCCCGCTATATCGACAAATTCTATTATTGCAGGAGTGTATTTATCTGGATTATACATGCTCGAAAGAAAATCCAACCGTTCATCGCGCACAGCAACAACACCGACATTCGGATCTATCGTACAAAACGGATAATTTGCAGCTTCGGCACCTGCCTTGGTTATTGCATTGAACAATGTGCTTTTACCGACATTCGGCAGACCTACGATTCCTAATCTCATGTGTTCCTCCATATTGCTTTATTATATAAAAAGATTATTTGCAAATTTGCTTTTACATTATATAGCACATGTTGATAGTATGCAACCTGCCAGACTTTTTTGCCTTTTTGATGGATTTTGTTTTAAAATGTCGATTTTTAGCGTCTTATATTTCGAGTAGATTTATGTAAAATTAGAATGCTGAATAGATCAAGATATTCATGCAAAAAACAAAACAAGATGCAATATATAATGCAAACCAAAATAAAGAATAGAAAATAGCAGCTCATTAACGCAATTAAACATATGTATCAATTATAAAACAAATTATATAAAGGGGTGACATACTTGAACTCATACAGATATAGCAAAATTCTCTCATGTGCTTTATATGGTATTACCGGAGTCAACGTGGATATTGAAGTTTCAATACTTCCGGGTTTGTCTTCATTTGAGATTGTTGGACTTGGTGATTGTGCAATCAGGGAATCGAGGGACCGTGTGCATGCAGCTATCAAGAATAACGGATTTGAGTTTCCAAACGGTAAGATAACTGTCGGAATGGCTCCCGGATTTATACGAAAGGAGGGGACGGCTTTTGACCTGCCAATTGCTGTTGGCATACTTGCCGCATCTAAACAGATAAGGAAAATTCCCGAAGATGTATGCATAATCGGTGAAATGTCTCTTTGCGGAGATGTTAAAGGAATACCAGGAGCTATCAATCGAATTATAACAGCACGGGGAGCAGGTGTTAAGCGTATGATATTGTCGCTAAGCAATCTTTCTGAAGGATACGGTATTAATGATATCGGACTTTACGGAGTTGAATCACTAACAGAATGTATAGATCTGCTTGCAAAAAAGGGAGAGTGGCCATTAAGAACATGCCAGATCGAACCCGAAATTTATCAGCGGGTAATTGGCAGGGATATATCAAGCGTAATAGGTCAACCTCTTGCAGTGCGTGCATTATTGATAGCTGCAGCAGGAATGCACAATATAATGATGGTTGGTAGTCCTGGATGTGGCAAGACAACACTGGCTAATGTTATATCAGGAATTCTCCCTGATCTAGATTCGCGCGAGAGAATAGAAGTAGCAAAAATATACAGCTCTTGCGGACTTCTTAAACATGGTGGTCATATTGCCTTTGAGAGACCTTTTAGAGCACCTCATCACAATGCAACACTTACTTCGATAACAGGTGGAGGACAATATCCCACGCCCGGAGAGATAACCCTTGCACATACAGGTGTACTGTTTCTTGACGAGATGAATGAGTTTCCACTGCAAGTACTGGATATGCTAAGGCAGCCTATTGAAGAACATAAGATCAGAATAACAAGAAATAAATATACAATGGAATATCCTGCGGATTTTATGCTTGTAGGTGCTGCTAACCCTTGCCGATGCGGTAATCTGCTGGAAAGAGATAACAAAGCGTCATGCAACTGTTCCAAATTATCAATAGAGAAATATTTTTCAAGTATTAGCGGACCTATCATGGACCGAATGGACCTATATATTGAACTTTTAAAGGTGCCAACTTGCGATTTGAGCAAGAGCATAAAGGAGAATTCAGAAAACGAGTCAGAAAAAGCCAGACAAAAAGTGCAAAATGCCTGGAATAGGCAGATAAACAGGTGTGTATGTCATGACGTAACACCACATTTAAATTCAAGGCTACCATCAGAACATATTTATGATGTTTTTGAACTAAACGAAGAAGTGACTCAATTTGCAATGAAAGCTTGTGACAAGCTTGATTTGAGTGTAAGAGGCTACCAGAAAATGATAAGGGTTGCAAGGACGATTGCTGATTTTGACGAGGAAGACAGACTTGATATCAATCATATAGCACAGGCACTGCAGTTTAGAAGAAAGTAAGAGTAAAAAACATGACAGAAAACATCGAAAATGAAAATGAGAGACTTAGTGCGGGGATATGGCTTTCTTCACTGACGCGATTTGCTTCGTTACACAGCTGTGTAATAACAAGAATACTTCAACATGCAGGCTGTATTGAGAATGTGTTTAATTTGAATACGAAGAATATAATAGAGTTAATCGAAGGACCTCCCGAAAAAGTAAAAAAGGCATCAACTTTTTTGAATGATGACACAAATAGAAAAAAGGCTAGTAATGACGGAATAATACATTACAAAAACGGTATTCGTGTTCTTGGGATAATTGACCAGTACTATCCAGAGCGTCTTAAAACAATCTCTTCTCCACCTGCACTGCTGTATTACAGCGGTAAGGAGAGTATTAGGATACTTCAACAGAATTATTATGTATCAATTGTTGGAACTCGCAATCCAACCCCTTATGGAGAAGCAGCAACACGCAAAATCGTAACAGACCTTTCACAGAAAGGAGTCGTAGTAATAAGCGGTATGGCTAGAGGAATTGACAGCATCGCTCATGAAACAGCTTTAGAAAACGATGGTATGACAATAGCTGTTCTCGGTTGCGGTATAGATGTGGTATACCCACCAGAAAATAAGGGATTAATGGATAAAATCAAGGGGAAGGGTATGCTTATCAGTGAGTGTCCTCCTGGAACAAAGCCTGTGAGATCATACTTTCCAGCAAGAAACAGAATTATAAGCGGACTTTCTGACTGCGTAGCAATTATTGAGGCATCAAAGAAAAGCGGTACAATGATAACAGCAGGATATGCGGGAGACCAGGGCAGAGATCTGTTTGCAGTACCGGGAAGTATTTTTTCACCTGGAAGCCAGGGTACTAACCAGTTGATTCAAGATGGTGCATGTGTTTTGACCAATGTTGAGGATATGCTTTGGAAACTGCCTTTTCAGAGTGTACAAAACATATTTTCAATAAATTCATTGTTTAACAGTACAAATGTGGAAAATGCCAATAATGTCGTCTCAGTGAGCGGCACTGGTTCTGAAAATGATAATTTGATTATAGATAAATCTTCAGCGAATAATCCAGTTTCTACGAATACACCAGTTTCTACGAATAGTCCTGTTTCTACGAATAAACTAGTTTGTACGAATAGTCCTGTTTCTACGAATACCCCTATAGCTAAATCTGCAACAGAGTATAATGATTTAAAGAAGATATTATTATATACAGAAAAAACCATTGATGAGATAGCCATGCTTATGGGAATTACAATTGAAAAGGCTTCAGAAATCCTGTCATTTTCAGAACTGACAGGAGAGGTGATTTGTAGAAACGGCAGATTTTCTTTGACAGAATCCTATAAATAAAGTATAAATGAAAAGGAATATTTATCTTTAATATAAAAAAGAGGGATTGTGAATAAATGAAACGAATTTTAGTAATAGTTGAATCACCTGCAAAAGCAAAGACGATCGGGCGCTATCTTGGCGAAAAATACAGAATAGCAGCATCGGTAGGACATATAAGAGACCTTCCATCTTCCATCATGGGAGTAGATACGAAAAACAACTTTAAACCGCAATACATTCCCATGAAAGGGAAGGACAAAATCATCAAGGAATTAAAATCCCTTGCAATGGACAGCGACCAGATATTAATTGCAACCGACCCTGACCGAGAGGGAGAAGCCATCGGTTGGCATATAGCCACCATACTTAAAATAGACCCTAAAAGCCAGTGTAGAATAACATTCAACGAAATTACAGAGACAGCTGTCAAAACTGCAGTAGAGCATCCAAGGTCACTAAATATGGATCTAGTAAATGCACAGCAGGCGAGAAGAATACTTGACAGACTTGTTGGTTATGAATTAAGTCCGCTTTTGTGGCAAAAGGTCAAGAAAGGCCTTTCTGCGGGTCGTGTCCAATCAGTTGCTACGAAAATAATAGTCGACAAAGAAGAAGAGATTCAGGCGTTCAAACCAGAAGAATACTGGAATCTTACAGCAGATTTATCCAAAATGAAGCAGGAAGCAACTTTTAAAGCAAAATATCACGGAACGCTAACCAATGATAAGGTATCAAAACAAAAAGTCAGTAACGAGCAAGAAAAAGATGTTATTTTAAAAGAAATCAAAGACAAGAAGTTTTTTGTTCATGAAGTAAAAAAAGGCAACAAGAAGAAAACCCCATACGCCCCGTTTACAACAAGTACATTGCAGCAGGACGCATCGAGAATTCTTGGATTTACGTCGAAAAAGACAATGAGTGTCGCACAGCAATTATACGAAGGTGTCGAGCTTGGAACCATGGGACAGACAGCCCTTGTTACATACATAAGAACTGATTCAGTGCGTTCATCAACAGAAGCAATTGACGAGATAAGGCAATTGATTGGACAAAAATATGGTGATGAATATATCTCCAAGACAGTAAGAAATTTCAAGAACAAGAACAAAACGCAAGACGGACATGAAGCCATAAGACCTGCGCATTTTGACATCTTACCCGATAGCATCAACACCATTCTCAGTTTCGATCAATACAGACTTTACAAATTGATATGGAACAGGTTTATGGCATCGCAGATGTCCGATGCTTCTGTAGACACAGTGACAGTAGATATAGCTGTCGACAGGCATGTTTTCAGAGCGGTTGGAGAGACAGTCAAATTTCCGGGATATCTGGCAGCTTATGGAGAACAGGCCGTCAAACCGGTCGAAAAGGAAGAAGATGACACCGAAGAAGAGACTGCTAAGAATGTTGCAGAGAAAATTCCTGAGTTGAGTGTTTCCGAAGAGCTTGACTGCAAAAATCTATCAAACGAACAGAAATTCACCTTGCCACCAGCTCGCTATACCGAAGCCACCCTGATAAAAACACTAGAAGAAAAGGGAATAGGAAGACCATCAACATATGCCCCGACTATTTCTACTATTCTAGAAAGAAAATATATCGACAAGGATAAGAAGTATCTATTGCCGACCTCTCTTGGTAAAATTGTTACCGAGATGCTTAAAGGAAGCTTCGAAAATATTGTAGATGTTCATTTTACTGCAGAGATGGAGAATTCACTTGATACTGTAGAGCTTGG
>CAZZCN010000064.1:0-11623 GCA_964652975.1 uncultured Oscillospiraceae bacterium
AACAAGCACAAATATAACTCACAAATAAAAAATCCACACAATCTTCACATTGTATTGTTATAATTTTGATATATGAATTATAATATAGACATTAGCAAACAAGCATCAGTAAGTAAAGGCGAGGTAAATTGGTATTGAAACCGAAAACAGTTCTTATTGTTGATGACGAGGTCAAAATAGTGGAAGCCGTTGAAGCCTATCTCAAAAATAGCGGTTATATTACTCTTGTGTCTTTTGATGGCAGGGATGCATTGGAGAAATTCGATGAATTCAATCCTGACATGGTGATACTAGATATAATGCTGCCGTTTATTTCCGGTGAGACTATTTGTAAGAAAATACGCGAAAAATCGCGCGTACCGGTCATAATGCTGACTGCAAAGGTTCACGAAGATGACAAAATCCGCGGCCTGGTAATCGGCGCAGATGACTATATAACAAAGCCCTTCAGCCCAAGGGAGCTGGTGGCGAGAGTTGACAGTCTTTTCAGGCGCTATAATGAGTTTGGAATATCTCCACTTTTCAACCGAGTCAGCTGGAACAATGGTGATTTGTCGGTTGATTTCGACTCGTACACTATAAAAAAACAAGGTGCCACGGTAAATGTCACTCCGAACGAATTTAAGATTTTTGCCACTTTGGTCAAGCACCCTAACAAGGCATACTCCAGAGAAGAACTAATTGATCAGGCTTTCGGTATGGATTTTGACGGATTCAGCCGTACTATAGACTCACATGTAAAAAACCTCAGAGCCAAGATTGAAGGCACCGACACCGAGCCGGTATATATTTTGACCGTCAGGGGTATCGGTTATAAATTTGGCGGAGTAGTAGACGAGAAATTTGTAGGAGATTCGTAATTATGTCAACGCTATTTTTTCATAAGCAATCAATGAACTACAAGATTTTTAGGACTTCTCTATGATTATAGGAAAAGTTCTATTATGCAAATATTTACAATCACTTATCTAGAAAGGATTTATTAATGAAACTGACCCTGCGTCTTAAAATAATAATTTCATATGCGGCTCTTTCTATTTTCCTGGTAGCCACGCTTTTACTTATCTCGAATTTTGTACTGGACAGGCAGTTTCAGAGCTATATAAAAGAACAACAGGAACTCAAGAACAAGGATATAGTACAACTTGTTGTAAATGAATTTGCAAAAGGCGGCACTCCGAGTCAGGAATTTTACGATACTGTCGGTCGGAATTCATTGACCCAGGGCATTATTTTCATGGTGCGCGATTCTTCGAACAAGGATATTTTCTGCATGAGCACAACAAACGCCGCACAGTGTGAAGATATGCTTGGAACCATGGAACAGAGCATGAAGAGGCTTTATCCTAATTTTAACGGAAAGTATACGGAGCAGTCTTATCCCATATTAATTGGCGGTAAGGACTACGGTTCAGTTGTTCTAGGATATTATGGTCCTTTTTACTATAACAATACGGACATTCATTTTATTGAAATGCTTAACAGGATATTTTTGATATCCGCAATTGCGTTTCTTTTTGCAGCAATCGCACTTGGATTTTTTATGGCCAGCCGTATTTCAAAGCCGCTTAAAAGCGTTATTGCGAAAACGAAACAGATTGAACACGGCCATTTTTCGGACAGAATTGAATTTTCATCGAGCACCAGTGAAATTGCAGAATTGATCGACAGTGTCAACATACTTGCAAATACACTTGAGACGCAACAGTCCATAAAGAAAAGAATGGCCGGAGATTATGCTCACGAGTTCAGAACTCCTCTGACTTCTCTGCAATCGAATCTCGAAGGTATGATTGACGGAATTTTCGAAGTCACTCCCGAACGTCTTGAAAGCTGCCGTGAAGAAATACTCCGTCTGACCAGAATGATTTCAGATATTGATAAAATTGTTGAGCTTGAAAGCGACAGCCTTGTTCTACACAAGGAGAATTTCGATTTCACCAAGCTCCTGAACCAGGTTCTGACAAATTTCGAACGTCAGATTTTTGACAAACATATTGTTCTGAGTGTGACCGCTTCTCCCCTCGCTATTTACGCCGACAAAGACAAAATCAGCCAGGTTCTTGTAAACCTGATATCCAACGCGATAAAATACACCGGTATTGACGGCAAAATATATATTGAAATATCCGATGAGAAGGATTCAGTTAAATTTTCCATAACTGACAACGGGATTGGAATAGCACCTGACGACCTGCCAAATATTTTCGAACACCTTTACCGTGCTGACCTCTCTCGTGCCCGTTACACAGGCGGTTCCGGAATCGGTCTGTCCGTCGCAAAGGCTATAATAACAGCTCATGGTGGCATAATAACTGCGGAGAGTGAACTGAACAAAGGTAGTAAATTCACTTTTGTCATAAAGAAATAATCATAAACCAAGTACACAATTTATATTTGATAAAAAATGAACTTAAATCTCTTAAAAAACGAGTTATAATCGTTGTGCCATGGGATTTGTGCAATGCTTTTGTTGCACAAATTCTATTCCAACATAGTATATTGTAATATCTTAATGTAGTTAATCCATCTCCATAAAACCTCCACATAGAAATTGTATAATCTGTATAAGGGTTATATGAGTCAAATCTGTCTGACTAAAAGTAATGGTTTGTATTTTATAAATAGTCAATACTGCGTAAGATTAGTTTTAAGTAAGCGTTGATTGTTTCCAGTTTAAAATTTTGCAATAAGTTATCAGACAATTACAATTTCAACCAAAAATTTAAGCGGAGGTGTTTTTGTGGAAAAAAAGACAAATATCAAGCTCAAGGTAAGCAATATGACTTGCACAGGATGCGAAAGCAGAATCGAGCGAAAGCTCAAGTCCCTGCCCGGTGTGACAGATGTAAAAGGTGATTTTGCAAAGGGTGAAGTCAATGTATCTTTCGATTCAGATAAGATTAACCTTTCCAAAATCAAAGGTGCGATCAATTCGATGGATTATCTCGTTTTACAGACAAATTCAGCATCGCCGAGTGTTGCAATCGACAGGTCGTTCAAGCCAAAGCAGCTTATCTTTATAGTGATGATAGTTTTCGGAGCGTATATGCTCATAAACTATTTCGGCGGGTTTACATTTTTTAACTACTTCCCCCAGGCTGAAGCCGGTATGGGATACGCAGCTCTTTTTGTAATTGGATTACTCACATCTGTTCATTGCATAGGCATGTGCGGTGGCATTTGTTTGACTCAATGTGTTCCACAAGGAGAAAATTCTGGTGAAAATACGGGCAATACCAAAGCAAGTAAAATTCGTCCAAGTCTACTATATAACGCTGGTCGTGTGTTATCTTACACAGTCATCGGTGGTATAGTCGGTGCCCTGGGATCCGTAATCAGTTTTTCCGGTGTGGCAAAAGGAATCGTTGCCATTTTTGCCGGTGTTTTCATGATGATCATGGGGCTTAACATGTTGAACCTCTTTCCCTGGCTTAGAAAATTCAATTTGAAAATGCCTAAATTCCTTACAAAAAATATTGCAGGCAAAGGTAACAGCCCATTTTATGTCGGACTGCTGAACGGTCTTATGCCATGTGGTCCTTTACAGGCAATGCAGCTTTACGCACTTTCCACCGGATCACCCGTCAAAGGCGCATTATCAATGCTTCTTTTCAGCCTTGGCACAGTGCCTCTGATGTTTGGATTTGGAGCTGTGAGTTCGCTGCTTTCCAAGAAATTCACCAAAAAAATGCTTACTGTTAGTGCTTCTCTCGTTATCATCCTTGGATTCGGAATGTTAAGTACAGGATTGGGGCTTTCAGGGTTAGGTTTTTTTACACAAAACACATCCGACGCAACAGAAAAATCTGATATAGTTGTTAAAGACGGTGTACAAACCGTGGCAATCGACATAACTTCCAGAAGCTATGCTCCCATCACTGTCAAAAAAGGAGTTCCTGTCAAATGGATTGTCAGAGCGACTGAGGATACTATTAACGGCTGTAATAATGAGATTATCATACCTGCATATAATATATCTAAGAAACTGTCGCCCGGTGAAAATATAATCGAGTTTACTCCTAAAGAGGCCGGAGTCATCCCTTACAGCTGCTGGATGGGAATGATCAGAAGTAAAATAACCGTAGTTGATGCCGATCCTGCTGACACCACTTCTACTTCCGCAGATGTAAATGCACTTGAAGAAAATGTTTCGTCAGATTCCTCGTCTACTGCTTCCAATGGGCAGACCGGCATCATACCGGCTGTCGGCGGATGTTGCGGAGTTTAGTATAGAAAGGAGAATATGAAAATGAAAAATACAATTTTAAATGTAGAGGGTATGTCCTGTTCACATTGCGTAAATGCAGTCGAGAAGGCTGTTGGCGCATTGGATGGTGTCAGCGAAGTAAATGTTGACCTGGATTCCAAAAAGGTAACAGTAGACCACGATGAAAAAGTTACACTTGAATCAATCAAAAATGCAATTGAAGACCAAGGGTATGATGTAGTATAGACCATTATAACCTAGATATTCCAAATTTCTTTTTATCTTTAGATTTTATAACTCAAGAAAATAGCTGATGCAATATAGATTGCAACAGCTATTTTTGTGTTGTTATAAACTATTTATCTCTTGCTCCAAACTTGTTCCAAACTTGCTATATATTTCATAAGCTATTCTAGTCATGGACACTTTGCAAAGATTATCTGTGCCATCTGTCACAATAGTTATATCCTTTTTGCGACAATAGCCAAGTATAGTAAAAGGGGCTGTATCTTTGTCTTGATACAGTCCCTTTATGAGACAGAAGAGCTATAAGGCAAGCTTTATAGCTCCAACAGGTTTACTTTTTCAAATCAAACGGTTTTAGGAATTTGTCTACTTGAATTGGCTTGCCGTTTTCGTCTTCTACGTTCACTTTTTTGAAAGCCCAGCCTTCTACCTTTGCAGGATCAACGCCCGCATCGATGAATACCTTAGGATTGAGCACAAACACTATATCTTTGTCGTTCTTAGCCATGTCCTTTGCCCACTCGAATACATTGCCGTTTGATAAATCAATTCCAAAATGATCCAGGTCTGCATGGTACTTTATATTTGCACGTTTAAGCTCAACTATTTTCTCATATGATGTCAGAGGTGTTGTGTCACCACTGTATGTAATTTTTTCGTTTCCAAATTCATTGCCTACCACTAATTTGTCATTTTTCACCATGCCAGCAGGCAGTTTTGTTTTGTCTAACCCTGCATCCAAAAATGGTTTTGCATCAAATTCCAACATTGCATCATAAGATGTGCTCTTGCTGAAATCCTTGCTCCACAGAAATCTTGCTGTTCCGTCTGGTGAACTAAGCGCCCACCCGCCGAACGTATCATCTGCCTTAATGCGATCCGGTGCAAATTTTAGAACCTCACTAAAAGAGGTAATTGATGATTTTCCGACAACGTCTGTTTGGTTGCAAGATGCAAGTGTCAACACCAGTATAAGTGTTAAGGCGAGTGTTGATAAAATAATTTTCTTTTTCATAATGATTTCCCTTCTTTCTTTAGAAGCATTAGCTTCCAATTTTAATAATATTTTTTGATTTTTCAATATATTAATCTGTTTAACTACAAATTGCTTTTTTTATAATGATTTCCTAATACTTTCATTTTATTTGAATTCTACTTTTTGAATGGCTTGAACCTTTTAAGTCTTAGTGCATTGGTCAAAACCGATACTGAGCTTAGTGACATCGCTGCAGCTGCGAATATCGGATTAAGGAGAGGACCACCAAACAGGTATAGAATGCCTGCTGCTATTGGTATTCCGGCTATATTGTACCCAAAAGCCCAAAACAGATTTTGTTTGATATTGCGTATGGTACTGTTGCTAAGATGTATGGCTGTCGGTACGTCCATCAAATCGCTCTTCATAAGAACAACATCCGCGGATTCGATAGCTACGTCTGTGCCTGAACCTATAGCTATTCCTACATCAGCCTGTACAAGAGCAGGCGCGTCATTGATACCGTCTCCGACCATTGCCACTTTTTTACCTTCAGCCTGAAGTTTTTTTACTTCATTTGATTTGTCTTGAGGCAACACCTCTGCCAAAACTCTGGTTATTCCAACCTGTTTTGCAATTGCCTCGGCAGTCTTGCGGTTGTCTCCTGTAATCATGGCGACTTCGATTCCCATGGATTGCAGTTTTTTGATTGCATTTGCACTGCTTTCCTTGACAACATCCGCTACTGCGATAATGCCAGATATTTTGCCATCGAAAGCAAGATACATAGGTGTCTTGCCTTCACTTGCAAGCTCATCTGACTTGTCTGAAAGTGAAGCCAATGAGATTCCTCTTTCGTCCATTAATTTTCTATTGCCTATTAGAGCGTGAATTCCATCAATTTCAACTTCAACTCCAAACCCAGGTATTGCTACAAATTTGTCAACTTTGATAAATTCAATATTTTCTTTTAAAGCACCTCTTACAATTGCTTCTCCGAGTGGATGCTCAGATCCCTTTTCGGCGGAAGCAGCTATTTGAAGCAGTCTTTCTCTGGACAGTTCAGAGACATTTATAATATCTGTTACCTCTGGCTTGCCCTCAGTGATTGTCCCTGTCTTATCAAAAACAATTGTGTTTATTTTATGCGTCGTCTCAAGAGCTTCTCCACCTTTGAACAATATCCCGTATTCTGCGCCTTTACCGGTCCCGACCATTATTGCAGTCGGAGTTGCCAATCCAAGTGCACAAGGGCATGCAATAACAAGTATCGAAATAAAAATCGTCATGGCAAAAACAAACGACTGTCCTGATATGAGCCATGCTGCGAAAGCAAGAATTGCAATAATGCTGACTATCGGGACAAAATATCCCGATACAATGTCGGCCATCTGTGCAATTGGAGCCTTAGAGCCTTGAGCATCTTCAACAAGCTTTATAATCTGCGCCAGTGCGGTATCTCCACCGACTTTGGTCGCTTTAAACTGAATAAGTCCGTTTTTGTTGATGCTGGCAGCAAAAACCTTGTCTCCTGAGCTTTTATCGATTGGCATGCTTTCTCCTGTCAGCATCGATTCGTCAATAGCTGTATTGCCTTCAGTCACGACACCATCAACAGGAATTTTCTCGCCCGGTTTTACCAATATTACATCGCCAATCTCAACTTCATCGATTGGAGTTTCGATTTCTTTTCCGTCAAAAAGCACCATGGCGGTCTTTGGAGCAAGCCCCATCAGCTTTTTGATTGCTTCGGAGGTTTTACCTTTTGATACAGCCTCCAGCGATTTTCCAAGTAAAATTAATGTTATGATTACACCTGCAGTTTCAAAATACAGTCCATCCACAGCTCCGAAGTTCCCTGTTATAATCTCATATGTTGAGTATATACTGTATAAAATGGCAGCTGATGTACCGATTGCGATTAGTGAATCCATGTTGGGACTTCGCTGTATAAGTGCTTTAAATCCCACTGTATAAAACTTATACCCAGCAATTATTATCGGTATTACAAGTGCAACCTGTGTAAGAGCATATGTTAGCGGATATTGCATAGGGTCTAGAAATCCAGGAATAGGGAAAGGAAGCCACCAAATCATCGAGCCCATTGCGAGGTACAAGAGCGGGATGGCAAAAATGGCAGATACTTTCAGTTTTCTCCAAAGTGTGCGTATTTCTTTTTCTTTTCTTATCTTGTCTTCATCGACGGTGATTTTTTTCTCGATATCCAGAGCTTTGTAACCAATTTTATCAATGGCCTGCTTTATAATTGAAATTTTTACCTTTTGTGGGTCATACTCTACTGTCGCCTTTTCTGTTGCAAGGTTGACCGATGCTTTTACAACTCCGTCCAGTTTACCAACGACCTTTTCTATCCTGCTTGCACAGGCAGCGCAGGTCATTCCGGCAATCGGAATGGTAACTGTCTTATGTTGCACTTCTTCCAAAACACTATATCCAACCTTCTGTATCGCCTCATCTATTTTGGACAAGGACACCTTTTGATTGTCAAATTCCACTGTGAGTTTCTCTGTAGCAAAATTGACGGATGCGTCTGAAACTCCATCCAGCTTACCGACAACCTTCTCGATTCTACCTGCACACGCTGCACAGGTCATACCACCTATTTTAATTGATTGTTTGATCATTCTTTCTCATCCTCTCCGTGTTTGAAACAATATTTTTAATTAAAACTTGCAATGCAATAAATTAAAAATATTTTTCAAACTGTTAAAGCATTTTCCCTATTGTTATCAATAGCTCATCTACTATATCGTCTTCACCGTTTCTGATTTTGTTGACAAGGCACCCCTTGATGTGATTCTCCAAGACCAGTTTACTGACAGAATTAAGTGCAGCTTGTACAGCCGCTATCTGAACCAGTACATCATCGCAGTATATATCCTTCTCTATCATTCCTTTGATTCCACGAACCTGCCCTTCTGCTCGGTTAAGCCTCGAAATCAGAGCGGTCTTAAGTTTGTTCTCACGAGCGGTCATCCTCTCGCTGCAATCCTCAGATTCGCATTGCTTTACCAGTTCCGTTAATTTTTCCTTTTTCATAAAAGAGTTCTCCTTGCGATTTCACTTCAATTTTATATGTTAGTTAATACTATTATTATTTATTTTTGTACTATACCCCAGTAGGGTATATTTATATGATAATACTTTTCCATTCATATGTCAATAGAAAGATGATAAATGGTAATTTTGATTTAATAAGAATTAATAAGAGTGGATGTTGCTATTTCATTCCACCTTGAATTAATAAGTCTTAAATTAACAAGTTATAGTCAAGATTATGATGAATTTACTAGTGTATTATAGATTCTATTTACTATAAGATATAATGTTTTGCTGATCTCAGCAAAACATTACCCCGTCAGTATTAATAGTAGTTCCAGATATTTCACTACACAAGAAAAACTCCGACTATGATAGCGGAGGGAGATGAATTGCTACCCGTACACCGGAGAAAAAATAATAAATCCCATGACAAAAGCAGCTCGTAAATAATTAACTTATAAGTTATTAACTCGTAAGTTAATTATAATCGCAATGTTTAATTGCTGATATCAACGAAACTCGATATGAAGTTCTTTGCCTAAACCAGCGGCTATCCTTTTAAGAAGTTGCAAAGTTGGATTATAATTTCCATTTTCGATACGACTTATGTTAGCCTGGTCTATTCCTGTTATTTCCGCAAGTTCTTTCTGTGTTATACCTTTCTGACTTCTAGCATCAATAATAGCCTTTACCAATTCGTACTCAGGTTCCAACGCCTTATACTCGGCATAAAGTTCCGGATCTTTTTCAAAGGCTTGTTTCTTGTATTCCTTGAAATTCATTTCATTATCCTCTGATTCATTTTTTTACTTATTGATCTCTTTTCGTTTATTTAATATGTTTTATACGACATATTGTATGTTATATATAACATATTGTCAAGGATGCTAAACAAATTTCATTAATTTGTTTGCGCGAAAAAAACTCCGACGAGGTTATCATCGGAGTCTTTGTGTTGCTTTATTATTTTCTATAAATTCAATTGCGGAATTTTAACCAATATCTGACATTAGCTTGGTGCTACGGGCCAAAAACTCTGCCATCCCCTTCGGGTCGAGCGAGCCGTGGCTCAGCCTTGCCAGGTCATATATGTGAACAGCGAGTTCCTTGGCGGTATCTTCTTTGCCCGGAACTTCAAACATTGCAGATAATCTGCTGACAAGAGCACTGTCTGAATTGACAACCAGGACCTGCTTTACAGGGAACATCGATCCGAAATCCATTCCGGCTCCGCCGCCACCCATCTGCTTCATATACATTTTCTGCATTTCCTGCATTCTTCTTGATTCTTCACTCTCGGACAAGACAGCTGCCAGCGAATTCTCGCCCAGCGACTTCACTTCAACTTCCAGAGTATCATTACCGGTGGCAGATCTGAAAAGCTTCTCTACTGCTTCTTTTCTCTCAACAGGTCCGGCTTCACCTTCGATATCCGAGTCAATACGCAAAAATTTGATTTTGTTATTCTTGTGTTCCATGAACGACATGAAATTGTTATCAAGCTCGTGATCCATGACAATAACGGTCTTGCCTTTTTCTTTTGCCATGTTGACATAAGCAACCTGTTTCTTCTCGTCGTTGGTATAATAGATTTTCTCACCTAGGTCCTTGATTGCCACGAGGCCGCCATCAACTGTTTTCGCTAGTATAACGTCCTTGACCTTGTCAAAGAACTTCTCTTCGCGCATACAGCCGTATTTGATGAAAACACCGATATCAGACCAGTATTTATCAAAGTCCTCTCTGGAATTTTCGAAAATGTTTGTCAGCTTGTCAGCTACCTTCTTTATAATGTGGGTTGAAAGCTTCTGCACGTATCCGTCATTTTGCAAAAAGCTTCTGGAAACATTAAGCGGCAGATCTGGACAGTCTATGCAGCCTTTGAGCAAAAACAGAAATTCCGGAATGACTTCCTTGATGTTGTCTGCGACAAAAACCTGGTTGTAGAAAAGCTTTATCCTGCCTTCAAGTGATTCATATGTGTTGTCTGTCTGTGGAAAATAAAGGATTCCCTTGAGGTTGAACGGGTAATCCATATTGAGGTGAATCCAGAATAATGGCTCACGGTAATCCATGAATGCTTTGCGGTAAAAAGCCTTGTATTCCTCATCGGTACAATCCTTGGGATTTTTGAGCCAGAGTGGGCTGACATCGTTGATCTGTGTCGGTCCCAGATTCTCCTTGTAATAGTTATCGTCATCTTCATCGTCGGTATCTTCGTCGGCAAGGTCAGCGTCAGTTAAATCAGCATCGTCATCAGCCTTGTAAATTTCATCAGTCTCGTCTTTTTCGTCGCTGTCTCCAGCGTCATTTACATTGTCAGTGTCTTTGCCAGCATCTACAGCCTTGTCAGCTTTTTTCTTTGCTTTCTCAGCTTTCTCGGCTTCTTTCTCAGCCTTTTTCTTGGCCTTTTCGGCTTTCTTCTCCGCCTTTTTCTTCTCGTTCTTTTCGGCGTTTTCGATATTCCTCTTAACCTTCTCCTCTTCCTCATTTACGTCAAGGAAGAATATTGGGAAAGGCATGAATGAACAGTATTTGCCCAGTATCTCCCTACATTTCGCTGCGGTCAAAAACTCGTCGCCTTCCTCAGAAAGTTCGATTGTAATCGTTGTGCCACGAGTTGTTTTATCTGAATCGCCCATTTCGTAGGACATTCCATCTTCGCTTTCCCATGATGCCGCCTGGCTGCCTTCTACAAAGGACAAGGAGTCTATTCTTACATTGTCAGCAACCATGAATGCCGAGTAAAATCCAAGACCGAAATGTCCTATGATACCAGCCGACTGGTCAGCCTTGTCCTTGTATTTTTCGACAAAGTCAACTGCGCCCGAAAAAGCAATCTGATTGATGTATTTCTTGATCTCGTCATGTGTCATTCCAAGTCCGTTGTCTTCAACTATGACCTTTTTGTTTTCCTTGTCGAGTGTAACCCTGATTGCATAATCCTCATCGTCTGTAAGTTTGGCCTCGCCAAGGTCCACCAGCTTCTTCAGCTTCGAAATTGCGTCGGATGAATTGGATACCAGCTCCCTCAGGAAAATATCCCTGTCGGAATAAAGCCACTTTCTGATTATCGGAAAAATATTTTCGGTGCTGACCGATACATTGCCCTTTTCTTTTGTCATTTT
>CAZZCN010000064.1:11723-15717 GCA_964652975.1 uncultured Oscillospiraceae bacterium
ATGATATCAATTTTGTATAAAAATCATGTGGCATTTTTGTGAATTTTTATGAACTCGTCAACTATTTTCGAATACTCTATGATGATTCGTTGTAAAGCGGAATTACCAGGCGAATCGATTGCAAAATCTTCGACTGCGGATACCGGCAGGACGCCAATGGATGTGCCCGTCAGGAAAACAGCATAAGCACGGATTTTAATGTCATCTATGCTAAAATATTCGGTAAAAATTTCACATCCGGCGGCTTCAATCGCCTGTAAAACATATTTTCTGGTTATACCCTCAAGAATGGATTCCCTGGGTGCGGTAAAAACCTTGTTTCCTTCGACAAAAAACACATTTGTTCTGCTGCCTTCGGTAACACGTCCATCCCTCGCAACCAAAAGGGTTTCGAAATATCTGCCAAAAGGCCCTTCTGACTGCAGCTTCTGACTCATGGCTGCTTTGTATTCAGAACTCACGAGCTTCGCATTGGGATTAGGTCTTTCCCACTCGATAAGCCCCACTGCAACGCCTTTTTTATATACACTTTCAGGTGGATAATAGAATGCCGATGTAAAAATTGCGGACATCTCTCTGGTAAGTACGATTTTGATATTTCCGTTTTGAATACCCTCGGACAAAATGAGCTTCTCGGTATCGGCTTTTATTTGTTTGCTATCGAAAGATAAAAAATGATTTGCACTGATAATTTCTGATACCGAATTCCTCATTCGCTCTATGTGGTCATCGAAAAATAGCATAACTCCATCAATGCACCTTATTACTTCATAAATCTGGATTGAATCAGAGTATCTATCGAGCTCTTCAATTAAACAATCGTCAATCATTCTGATTTCGTGATTGATAACCGCAGTTCTGCCAATGTTCTGATCTAATATTGGATATGCCATTTAAACTTCCTTCTCTTTGCTTTTTTGGTAAATTTTCTAAAACTTTTCGGTAACAGTTTGTAATTATAACACATTTGAATATCATGAATGAAATTCAATTATGTCCAAACGATCCGCAATTAAATTAAAATGTTTAAAAATTTATACGGCAGATTTTTTGTATGTAAGTTCATCTATTTTATAAGTTGTTACTTCGACACAATTAAATAGATTTGGATCAAATATTGATAAATTATATCCATCCGGTTTCATCGTGCTCTTATATTCAATTCCAGAATATTTAAATTCTACTCCGTTGTTTATTGATTTGATAAAATCACTAATGAATTGAGTAGGAATATAATCTAGATGACTGTCACTTCTGCGTAGAGCTTTCCCCATCTCGTAGTCTATTTTATTTAAATGTTCTTTGTTGATTGCAAATTTCAAGCAATCCAGCCTATCATTAAAAGGGCTTATTCTGTCTATCATTTTCAAATCAACAACTGTTATGTCACTTTTTAGTTCAAATTTCCCGACGGTTATAATATCAAAAACACCTGCACGAACTTCGTGAATGGTCGTATCAATATCGTTTGCAAGATACAATCTGCTTATACCGGCAGAATTGGCTCTACCTTCTGATGCGATTTCTTTAGGAGGTGCACCCATATCATCAATTGAATAACCAGATTCTGGAGATATTCTTCCTCTATAGAATATAGTACCGGCGTGATATTTTTTCTCAATGTTAGAACAAAAATACTCTAGCATTAGTGTGTTGACATGATTTGTATGAAAACGGTTTTCATACTTTAAGGCATTTACAAAATCATCCCATTGGTTTGTTCTTAATATTGAATGCTCATGTAGGTATTCTTTATCATATTTATATTTGTTCCCAACTGGTGAATCAAACATATAAGGAGTTTCTAAATACATATCTTGTGAAAGTGAAGTTAAAATATTATATACATGCTCAGATCTAATATTGTTGAAAATTTTCCAGTTAGTCAAAAACTCGTCTTTAAGTAAATGCAAATCCGATTTTGGATAATCATTTGGTAATGAGTCCAACGTATAATATATAGAAAGTAAATCATTAAAAATATTTGTCAATTCATAATTATTATCGGTATCATAAAGGAATACGTTACTTCTGCCACAGGTATGGCATTTACCACGATTTTTCAAACTCTTAATAATTGAAATAATTTCTGTATCAACAAAGCACTCATTACAAATAATCATTTTAGTAAACCATCCAAATATCTGCTCATAAGCTCTAAATGATGCATTATAGTAAGCTTTTTTACAACTCCTAGTCCTGGATACGCTCCTCTTTTTTGCATATCCTCAAGTGCCTTAATTCCTTCGGTATTAAGTTTCTTTGTTTTATTCCACTCAACTAGTTTTGTGACAGCTTCATAAAATTTATTAGCAGGGTCAGAAATATCTTCATTAGTGTCGGATACAAAATGTTTGATTCGCAAACTATTATCTTCATTAAAGTATACAATGTGAATAGCAACAGCATAAGGAGCAAATCCGCCCTCTTTGTAACCATCTCCAACAATAGAATAGTCAGAAAAACCTATATATCCATCTTCAAAGCAATACAAATGATCATCAGAAAAGAATTCATCGTCTTTATTGGCATAGTCAGTATTTCTATCCTGTTTTGCGAATTTATCATCAATTAAAACCCTTTTCCCTCGTACTCTTCTAAAGGAAGGCTCATAAGGAATAACATTATAAAGTGAACCAGTAGCAAATCCATCTTCAAAATATGTTAAGTAATCGTGGTTCAGGCAAATCGCCATAACATTTTGCGCCTTAATTCCGATTAATGACAATGCTTCTAAATTCGATTTTGCTTTTGCATCAACTAATATGGATCTAATTACGTGGTCATTATCCATTGACTCTTTTAAAATATTCATTTTTGTGTTAGTTTCATCATTCTGAGCATCGAAAAGAAGACTACCAACTTTGGGATTTTCAATTACAGTAATGAACCTATCGTTTTTAACAAATGCTTTTATTGTATTTGTTAGTGTTGATGAAAGTTTTACTGGCTCTATTATAGGTATTATTTTATCACTAAGTAATAGTTTCTCAGCCAGTTCTCTTAATGCAATGAGTTCAAATTGTCTACCCCTTAAATACGGAAAATACATGTATCACCCTCCAAATTTTCTATTCAAAAAACAGTTTAATTGTTGATAGTCCTCTTTTCTATACTTTGAAAAATATATCAAGGATTTTAATTCATATGGTATATGGTTGAATTCTTCAATTTTTATACGATTTCTTTTCTTTAACTCTTTGAGGTACAACGGATAACTTATGCATAAGTCTATTTCACAGAATAGTTTTCGGCATTCACTATAATACTTAACTGGCGTTACAGAAGGTAAATATCCATAGTAATTCATTATTATTGACTCAAATTCTTCTTTATTTAAAACCTTGAATATCACTTTAGGGTCCAATGCATCGTCAAATCTTAGAGGTTTTTTGATTTCTCTAATTGTGTTTTCTGTGGTCAGCAAACAAATTCCTACAGGTGTTCCTTTAAGCTTTTCTTCAATTATTTTCTGATACGATACAGTTGTAAGTACAGAAGCATGGTTAAATGCTTTATAGTAATCCGTAAGTTGATTTTCGAGCCGATCAAAAGTATCTAATTCGGTTTTTATTTCATATACAACAGCTTTGCCGTTAATGAGAACAAAATCAGCCTTAGATTTTGAAATTGGAACTTCGGATAATGCAGTAGTAGTTGTCGGTTTATGAATTCCTAATAATAACTTATTAATCAAAGTGTTCTTGTAAAAATATTCGTTACGATAATTGTGTTTCATATGTCTATAAATTTCTGAAAATATTTGATTATAATTCTTTGAATACGGATTATTAACAAAACGTGTTATTACTGTATTGTATACTTCCGAATCATCATTCTTAGATAGTATTTGTTTAAAAGTGTTTTGAGTGAAGAACCTGTTTAAAGCCAAATTATAATTTGCACTCATAGCAAACCCTCCTCCCAATAATTATGTTTAGATAATTATAAGGTTTTTTCTGACAAATATCAATTACATGTTTATGACAATTTG
>CAZZCN010000065.1:0-15101 GCA_964652975.1 uncultured Oscillospiraceae bacterium
GCAAATAATATATTATAAAATCGAGGTGATAGAGTTGTCATTTAAGTATAATAATCTTGAAGAGCTAAAAATTAGAATTGATGAATTGGGTGTCAATATTCCTGTTTCTTCAAAGACGGAAGCTTTATTTGAAGCTTGTGATTTATATGGGAAAACATCAAAAAACAGAATCCTATTTCAGCCTATGGAGGGCTGTGACGGAACATTTTCTGGAAGTCCGGACAGTTTAACTTATTTGCGATATGAAAGCTTTGCTAAAAGTGGAGCAGGTATCATTTGGTTTGAGGCTGTTAGTATAACAGAGGATGGCAGAGCTAATCCAAGACAGCTTTGGATCAATGGTGAGAATGTAGAAGATTATAAAAGAATTGTTGAAAAAATAAAAAAAGATTGTTTTGCAAAGAATAACTTTTATCCGATTGTCATCATGCAGGCAACCCATTCGGGAAGATACGCAAGGCCACACGGAAAGCCTAATCCGATAATTGCTTATAATAATCCTTTATTTGAAAAAGACAATCCCATTGATAAAAGTAATATCATAACGGATGAAAGACTTGAATTTTTGGAAACACAATATGCCAAAGCCGCTTATTGGGCGAAAAAAGCCGGTTTTGACGGAATTGATATAAAATGTTGTCACAGGTATTTAGCCAGTGAGCTTTTATCGGCATTCACAAGGGAAGGCAGATATGGTGGAAGCTTTGAAAACAGAACAAGATTTTTGCTTAATTCTGTAAAGGCTGCAAAAGCTGAGGAAACAAAGGAATTTTTTATTACTGTAAGGCTTAATGCATATGATGGTTTTCCCTATCCTTATGGTTTTGGTGTTTTAGATGACAATTCTCTAATTCCTAACTACAGTGAACCTTTAAAACTTTGTGAGATTTTACACAAGCAAAATAATATTGAGTTAATAAATATTACAATAGGAAATCCGTATGTCAATCCGCATGTAAACCGTCCTTATGATGTGGGTTCCTATATTCCAAATGAGGAACCTTTAATAGGGGTAGAAAGAATTTTAAATGCGGCAAGGACGATAAAAAAAAGCATACCGGACTTAAAGGTTGTTTGTTCAGGGATAAGTTATTTAAGACAATTTGCCCCGAACATTGTATCTGCTTTGCTTGAAAACAATGAGATTGATTTTGCAGGATTTGGCAGAATGACGTTTGCTTTTCCGGAATTTGTAAGTGAATTAAAGCAAATGGGAAGCCTTTCAGCAAATAAAAGCTGTATCACCTGCGGAAAATGCACCGAACTGATGAGAGCAGGTACTGTTTCGGGGTGTGTTATAAGAAACCAAAAAACTTACATGCAATATTATAAAGATTTTGTTTTGAATAAATAAATACTTTATTTACATTTTATTAAATGAAACAGAGGATGGTTATGGATAAGAAGATAGCGATTATTACAGGTTCAAGACAGGGTATAGGGCTTGCCTGTGCAAAAAAACTGGCACAGGAGGGTTATTTTATAATAGTTTCAGATATTGTAGAAATGGAAAACGCAGCTGAGGCTATTCAAAGCATAAAAAATATTTCGGACTGTGAATATATAAAATGTGATATATCCGATGCTGTGCAAAGAGAAAATTTATTTGAAAAAGTTGTTGGCAATTATGGAAGAATAGATGTCTTAGTCAATAATGCCGGTGTTGCACTTGAAAAAAGAATGGATATTCTTGAAACAACCGAGGCAAGCTTTGACAGATTAATAAGAATTAATTTAAAAGGTACATTTTTCATGTGTCAATTAGCGGCACAAAAAATGATTCAACTAAAAGAAAAGAATTGTGAAAACTACAATCCAAGAATTGTTAATATTTCTTCGATATCTGCTTATACATCATCAATTTCAAGGGGGGAATACTGTATATCAAAAGCAGGCATATCAATGACAACCATGCTATTTGCAGACAGACTTGCCGAATACAACATTCCTGTTTTTGAGGTCAGACCGGGTATAATACTTACAGAAATGACGCAGGCTGTCAAGGATAAATACGAAAAACTAATTAATGAAGGAATTACCCCCGTTAAGAGATTTGGATTGCCTGTTGATGTGGCAAATTGTGTCGCTTCAGCTTGCAGCGGACTGCTGGATTTTTCGACAGGACAAGTTCTAAATGCCGACGGCGGATTCAGCATCAGAAGACTTTGATTTTTGGAGGATATTATGCGTCAAGAAAAAAAAGCAATAAATGGAATTAACCCTGTTGTGTGGTCGCTTGACACGCTGATTATTGGCTCTGGCTGTGCAGGATTTAATGCGGCTGACTGGCTATATACATATAATAGAAAGGATGTTGCAATTTTAACAGAGGGAATTAATAAAGGAACATCAAGAAATACGGGAAGCGACAAGCAAACCTATTATAAGCTTTCATTGGCATCGGACGGAGCTGACTGTGTTTATGAAATGGCAAAAACACTATTTGATGGCGGTGCGGTTAACGGCGATATTGCCTTAACGGAAGCCGCTTGCTCGGTAAAATCATTTATTAAACTGTCATTATTGGGAGTGCCATTCCCTGTAAACGAATATGGAGAATTTATCGGGTATAAAACGGACCACGACCCAAGACAGAGGGCTACATCAGCAGGCCCGCTGACTTCAAAATATATGACCGAAGCACTTGAAAGATCTGTAAAATCGAAAAACATTAAGATATTTGACAATATGCAAGTGGCAAAACTGCTTGTTATTGATAATAAGATCTATGGTTTGTTAGCTTTTGATCTGGCAAAAATGAATGAAGAAAATTATGGCTTGACGATTTTTATTGCAAATAACATTATAATGGCGACCGGCGGTCCTGCTGCTGTTTACCAAACCTCAGTATACCCTGAAAGTCAAAGTGGTGGGACAGGGTTGGCTATAAATGAGGGAGCTTTGTGCTGCAATCTTAATGAGTGGCAGTACGGAATAGCATCTATTAAATTTCGCTGGAATTTATCCGGAACCTACCAACAGGTTTTGCCACGCTATATTTCGGTTGACAAAAATGGTAATGAAAAAGAATTTTTAAGAGAATATTTTGATGATGACTTTAAATTGTTGGATATGGTATTTTTAAAGGGTTACCAATGGCCTTTTGATACTGCTAAAATAAATGGTTCCTCAATTATTGATATCATAATTCATAACGAAATTGTAAATAAGGGCAACAGGGTTTTTATGGATTTCACACATGAACCGTCAGGTTTAGAAAATGGTTTTGACAAGCTATCCTCTGAAACCTATAGTTATTTAAAAAATTCAAATGCCTTGCTTTCTTTGCCGATAAAACGTCTTGAAAAAATGAATATAAAAGCTATTGAATTATATAAGAGCCACAATATTGATTTGTATAATGAACCTTTGGAAATTGCAATTTGTGCACAGCATTGCAATGGCGGAATAGATGTGAATGCTAATTGGCAAAGTTCTGTCGAAGGGCTTTATGCTGTCGGTGAAGCATCTGGTACATTTGGAATTTACAGACCGGGAGGAAGCGCTCTTAATTCAGCTCAGGTGGGAAGCATGCGTTCTGCCGAGCATATTGCTACAACAACCGAAGAAGATGAACCGAACCTGGATTTTGCCTTGAACATTTGTAGCAACAGCATAGATAACTTTATAAACGAAATAAAAAGCATATTAAACAACAAAAACGTTTCCGGCGATTTTAAAGACGATTTAATAAAGGCACAGAAAATAATGACCAAAAATGCCGCACATTTAAGGAATGAATATCAAATAGAAAATGCTTTAACCGAAATAACCAACATAGAAAACAATATAAAAAACAGCGTTATGAATTCAATATATGACATTGCGGATTATTTTAATATTTTAAGTACTTTGGCAACTCAAAAAGCAGTGCTAAATGCAATGCTCAAAGCTGCTCAAACAAGCAAAAGCAGAGGTTCCGGACTGGTGTTAGACAATGATGGTTTTGAAATTTCCGAGCATTTATCAAAATTCAAATATTCTCCTGAAAAAACAGAATTTAAAAATGCTCAATTTATAACAGAATTTAAGGATAAATATTTTAATACAGTTGTCAGAAAAGTCCGTCCAATTCCAACTGCAGATAATTGGTTTGAAAATGTATGGAATGATTTTAATAAACGAAATGAAAAGATTTTTTCAAGATAATATAAGATCATTCAATAGAGAACTTACAGTTGTTTACAAAAAGGCTTAGGGCTTGGTAAATATTAAATGGAGTGATAGGAAGTCAAGCATTCATCAGGTAGAAAATCTATAGGAGAACATTCCACGCAAATTATGATATATTTCCATTTTAAAACCAAGGCAAATTATTTATAATAGAATTGGTGATCTATAATTAAATATTGATTGTGAATTGATTATTTTGTGTTTTAAGAAAGGGTGAGAAAGTGATAATTTTAAAGAAATATAAAAGAATTGTAAGTTTAATTACGGTAATATCTATTTTGTTAACTAATTTATCGCCTGTATCTATATATGCAGATTCGTCATCTGAAGTTTTATATTTTAATTATTACGAAGCAGCGGGGATGAGTGCATTTAGGGATATGTGGAATGTTCCGGTTGTTGCTTCCGAAAACGGAATGACTGTATCTGTTAGTAAATCAAGCAATGGAACAGCTGACAGCGCGGTATGGTCGCCAAGCACAAGAGGGGCAAAAAACGGTTCTTTGGTTTTTGATGCAGTGAACAGAAATCTCCTGGTTCGTTTTCCGGGATTTAGCAACGAAATTGTTTCGCTTCTTGCCCAAGGTAAAAATATTGATAAGATTGAACTTGTTATCCCTTACAGAGATACTGAACTTTGGCCTGAAAAATACAATGACCCTGCCGGTCTTAGCTTTTTAGGGTCTCAATGGGCTGACAATAAGCCCAATTGGCATGCCAATATTTCTCCCCTTAGAAAAAGCTGGATATCGGATTCTATAACAGGTCCTACTTATAATGCTGCAATAAACGGAAATGGTTATTGGAAAAAATATGGTGCGGCAGACACAAGCGAGGATAGATTTGACACTGTTTATAATACTGAGGTGTCATATGGAAATCCAAAGGGTACTGTTGATATCACTGAAATGCTAACCAATTCAAAATACGGCAGCAGCTTGGAGTCACGTATTTCCAACATTGAATACAGCGGTTTTATAATTAATAAAGAGGAAACCTATGATATGGCACTTCACACCAGTGGGTATGAATGGACGACAGGAAGAGGTCATCAGGGTATTATTATCAATGCACCTAAGTTGAAAATTACTGTCAGTCAAGGATCTGTTGTGAATTTAAACAATAATCTTATAACTCCAAATTATTATACGGGTGGAGTTCCAACTGCTGTAGTACCTTCTGCCACGGAATTTCTTGACCTTAAGAATAATTATGGGTTTAATAAACCGGCAAGCATGTCGGATTGGCAATGGGCTAAACTTGTAAAACTGATGAATTTAGACGCATCAGCGGCTGACATTTGCTTGCCGCTTACATATGATGATTATAAAAAATGGATTGATGATATGCTGGCACGTCCGCCACGCAGTTGGTACGGGTTCGATGCTGCAACCGTTTTGCACAAATATCTTGTTTATGCAAATGCTCTTCCGGCCCCTGTTCAAGAACACCTGGAAAAGTTTTGGGAATCCTGGCTTATGCCAGACCGTGCTTCCAGTGAGTTTGTAAATGGATATACTGATTCAGCTTCAACAACTGCTTACTATAAAAGCACGCTTGACTGGCGAGGAAATTCCAGCATGTACAGATATTATACAAATTCAATGGGTACTCAGAATTTTAACTATACTTCAACAATGTCAACCTTATTAGGCGGGAAAATTATTGGCGATAAGACATTGATTAAGGAAGGAACGTCTGGACTTGAAAATCTTCTTTCCAAAACCTGGAGTTGGTACGATGGGACAACGCAGGAATCAATAGATCATTATTATTACAGTATATCAATGGAGGCACAGAAAAATTTACGAGACTTCTCACCAACAAAATACGGGAAAATGTTAGGTCAAAGTTCTCTTGAAAAATCAGTTGAGGAAATTTCATCGCTTTATCATCCAAAAATCAAGAGGTTTGCAAGCCCATCTGGCAGAACAAATGCTTCTTATCTTATTGCAACGCAGGACGGTTTGCAAGGTATTATTGATTCCATTTCAAAAAAAGACGCATATACCGATTCAAATAATACGAATGGAACGATTACAGCAGAAAATGCCAACAATATGAAAATATTAGGGCACGATTTTTCTCCTGCTTTGATTGCAGAACAAGCAAAAACAAGTCCGTGGGCAGCTGAATGGATGAGTGATGTTGTTGATAATAAACAGTTGCCGTTTCGTTCGGTGGAAAAATATAAGATGTGGGGGGCGTATGATTCCAATCCACTTTATAAGCGTTCTTATCTTGGAAATAATTATCTTGTTTCAAGCCTTGATGTTTGCAACGGAAATGAAACTGTTCCTGTTTTGGCACAGTGGGTTAGAGATGATCAGGATGCAAGCAGTTTTACGGATATAGGAACATTGCTTATCAGAAGCGGTAATAATAAAACTGAGTTTTTAGATACTCAATACCACGGAACCACAACAAAAAATCCCAATGGTATCATTGGCTCACAGGGTTTAAATCTTGTTACCATGCAAAGCGATAATAAACTTATTTCAGTAGCAAGTCCAACTTCATATTTTGAAATTCCATCCGGAGGCTTAACTGTTCCGGACACAATCAAGAGCTTGCAAACATCAATTGGATTATTAAACTTTCAAACAAATCCCCAGTGGCAGATTTATGTTGACAATCAACTGGTTACATCATATCCATATAATGTCAGCTATGGACAAAAAATCACAATCAAGGACGGAGTCAGCTTTATCGGTATTATTCCTATCAGTGCCACGAATTTAGGGAGAGATAAAGAGGTAACAATTGAAAAGGTAACCGATTTTACCGAAATGCAAAACAGTAACGGTTATGTGAGAGAAGCATTGAGAATAAATGCATATATGTTTAAAAACGACAGCGGTGTTTCAAAGTCAAGTCTTTCCACTACGACGGTTGATGAAGCATATGGCGGATTTGTAGTTGAAATGGGGGACAGCACCGAGTATTCAAGCTTTGACCAGTTTAAAACCAAAATTTTAGGCACAACTCTCACAAGCTCTTTCAACACCTCAACAAAATCAGCGGAGATAAGTTATACCAGCGGAACTTCCAACTTGCAAGCCGGAGTAAAAACAAATTTAGCATTAAGTGCTACTTCTACGAGTGTTTTTACTAACAGAAAATTAAACGGAACGGATATTTCACTTGCGAGCGGAATCGACAGAGAAACAGATTTGGCTATTCAAGGAACAACAGGAAATCTATCTAAAAACGGTGTAACTTTAAAAACCGGCGGGAGTGTTTCTGCCGAGAAAAATAAAATGGCATATATAATGACTACTCCGGACAGAAATACCTTTAAGACAATTCATCCATTTCCTGAACCGGTTTATTTTGCCGTAACCGAAAGCTCGGGAATAGAAATAAAAGCCGATAAAAGAGTAGGTTTAGTCAATATCGAGGTCAACAAATCCCAAAATACAGTAACCATTGATTATGCAGCAAAGGACCTTGTCAATATGACAAATATGGCAACCTGTATGATGTTAAAGGGATTGAGCAACCCAACGATTATTTATAACGGTAGCACGGCAAGCTATACAACCGTAAACAAAAACGGAACAGTGTGGTATGTATTGCAGTTAGACAGCAGTGTTTCAATTCCTGCAACATTAGACCCGTCGGTTGATGTTCTAACAGACTTTACAGAGGTTAGTATATCGGGCAGTACTTCAAGCATTGCCGTAAATGCAAGCGTAACACCAACTAAAACAGCCACTTTGAACAATTTAACTACAATCAGTCCAACATATACCTATTATACTTCCAATTCATCCGTTGCTACATTCACCTCAGGAACAATCAGAGGAAATTCGGTAGGTGGTGCAAAAGTATGGGTTGAGGCAACTTATAATGGAAAAACAGTGAAATCAAATGAATTAACCGTAAATGTTACCGGTTCGGTAACCTCCAATATTGCTTATAATAAACCGGCTGTTATGTCTGAGGCTGTCGGTTGGAGCCATTCTGCAAACTATGCTGTCGATGGTAGTTTTAGCAGCTATGCACAATCAGCGAGCAGTAAGGAATGGGATTTGACTGTTGATTCAGGCGGTATTTACAGTGTAAACAAGGTTGTTTATACTCCTGATTATTCATCCTATGCAAAGAAATATAATATAATGCTTTCTACTGATAATGTTAACTGGGTAACTGTCGCAACAAATAGTAACGGTAACGGCAAAATGGAAACTCACACATTTGCATCAACAAATGCAAGATTTATAAGGCTGGATGTTACAGAAAGCTTTGCGGAAGGAAACTGGGGACACAGTGTTTTGGAATTTGAAGCATACGGAACATTGGTCCAGTCTGTAAATAAACTTTCTTCGGTCACGCTATCAGCACAAAACACTTCACTATGTGCTTTTCAATCAACTGCTCTTTCGCTTAGTGGATTGATGCAACAGGGAAATGCAAATCTTACAAATGCAAAAGTCAATTTCTTTGCGGAGGATTTATCGTATTTCATATTTGATAATAACGGAGGATACACTGTAACGATATCACCAAATAAAACTGTTGCAGCATCTATAAAAATATGGGCAACTGTTGAGCTGGACAGTGTTGTTATAACTACAAATCAGATTACTATCAACATATCAAGACTTTATCCGGCGGGGCTTATGAACCTAGCACTTGACAAGCCCGTAACAACATCAAAAACAACCTATAACGGTTGTGAAGGGAAGTATGCAGTGGATGGAATCTCTGCGTCTAAAGCGCAAGCGGCTGGAGATTGGTATTTAACGGTGGATTTAGGTTCATTGATGGGTATAAACAACATTAAGGCAAATATTTTATATACTAATAATTATGACTATTATATTTCAATTTCAAGTGACGGAACCAATTTTACTCAGTTGGCAAGCGGTACAAATAGAACCACATCCACACAACAAGTTAATTTTGCTACCACAAATGCAAGGTATGTGCGTTTCTATGCTAATGCAAAAGATGTAACTTACGGACATGGTGTGTCTGAAATTGAAATATATGGAACTCAGTATTCATCAACTCCGGAATTAAGTTCAATTCAGATGTATAGTATTCCAGGTCAGACAACCTTCAAATATGGTGAAAATTTCAACACGATTTATGGTACAATAAAAGCAACTTACAGCGATGCAAGTCAAGCAATTATTGATTTATCAACAAATTTATGTAGTGCTCCAAATATGAATATTGTCGGCCCGCAGACTATCACGGTAACATACAACGGTAAAACAACATCATATCAAATAAGTGTTTTGCCGGAAAGCAAAATACTTTCAGGGATAGAGGTGGCTATTAAGCCTGACAAAATAACATATAATTTGGATGAAGCTATTAATTTGGACGGAGGGATTTTAAGGCTTAGGTATTCTGACGGAACAAGTGTTGGATCTTCAATTGCAAAAGAAATGCTTTATAATTACAGTTTAAATCAATCGGGGACAAAGACAATCATAGTCAATTACAGAGGGTTTGAATGTAGCTTTAATGTTACTGTAAATGCACAAAATGATGCGAGAATTCTGCAAAGTATTTCAATGCTGTATTTTCCAAAAACAGAATATGTAGTAGGACAATTTTTTAAAACTGAAAACGGGCAAATCTTAGCTTCATACAATGATAACACAACGGATGTATTTGATATTACAAGCAGTATGTGTTCTTTACCTGATTTGACAACTATAGGAACAAAAGTGGTAGCTGTTACATACAAAGGAAAGCTAACGAATTATACAATTAATGTAAATGCACAGCCGACATCCACTAATGTTGCTTTAAACTCAACCGTAAACTTTATGCAAAAGGACATATCGGGACAATATGTTATTAGCACGGAATATTGGGGACCGTTATCCTTAGCCGTTGATGGGACTACTTCGACAAGTTTGAAAGGAAAAAGCGGCGGTTGGGATCTTGTATTATCATTTGACAAGCAATATTATATTGACACAATTAAATACTTTGCCAGCTACGATTTTCCTCAAAATTTTGAATTGTGGTACTCAACAAGCAATACACTGCCTCTTTCGGAAAGTGCTTGGATTAAAACTGATTTTACCTATATGTCAACTAATCCCGTGATTTTTACTAATGTTTATATACTGGCAAAGCATATAAAATTTCGAATAATTGATAGTAGACCATTGCAGATTGGTGTTTCTGAATTTGAAGTATATGGTATTGAAGAAGGAAAAATACCGGATTATTATAAAGGGGATGCTACTATGGACGGGAAAATAACTATCAACGATTTGTTGGCAATTAAAAAACATTTGTTAGGAATTGAAAATTTAGCCGGAATGAATTATTTGGCCGCCAATGCTGATAAGTTAGATGCGGTTGATATTTTTGACTTGGCTGCTATTAAAATGCACCTTTTAAAAATAAAAACATTAAACTTAGGATAGATTAAATTATACATATCTTGATTGTTTGAAAGAGGGGTTTGATTGATGAAAAATTTAAAGAAATTAATGGCAGGATTTCTAATTCTATCACTTCTGTCAGGGTTTGCTTCCTTTGTTGCGAGTGGAAATGATGTAAGCTCTACAAATTTGGCACTTAACAAAAAGGCATATGTACTTGATGGTAATATTTATGGCAGTGTTGACCCTGCTGTTGCAATTGACGGTGACTGGAATAATAAACTGCAAGCAAGTGGGAACTGGACACTTGTTGTTGATATGCTAGAAGAATTTACTATTAATAAAGTTGTTTTTATGATTGGGCAGTCAATGCTTGATTATGAAATTCTGGGTTCTCTTGACAATGTTACATATACAACTCTTGTACCAAGAAAAAAAGATATTGGAATAAATTATGCCTTAACCACAAATTATTCATTTGATACGAATACACGTTATGTTAAATTAAAAGTTTATGCTTCCGACGTTACATATGGTCATATAATCTATGATTTTCAAGTTTTTAGAGATGTAAAGCCTACTCCTGAAAAGGCTGAATTATCACTAGCACAAAATATTTTGTGGGCAGGTGATAAAACTGTTGCCACACCCTATTTAAAGGATGCAAAAAACGTTGCTATTCCAGTGCTTGAAACAGAGCGTCAGATTAAAACATCGGACCCTTTGGCAACAGTAACAAATGAAAATAATATCTATTATGTTTCAATTCCCGAGACCTTTACGGATAAAAAAGAAATAGAAATATGGGTTGTATATACTATTGATGGGAAAGTTATAGAAAGTGCACATCAAATAATTTACGCAGGGAAATATCCGAAAAATATAGCAATTGGTAAAATTGCAACAATGAATGCCCCATACGGTTGGGGACATATTGCAGATCATGCCATAGATGGCAATTTTTCCGAGACGTACGCACAAACAATTGATAATGTCCTTTGGAGCCTTAATGTTTATTTAAAGAAAACATATACAATATCCAAAATAACATATAAACCGGAATCGGGGTCTTATGCAAAAAGCTATGACATTTACATAACTACAGATTTGCTTAATTGGACAAAGGTAGCAACTAACGCTAATGCTACATATAGTAATTGGTCGTATGATTTTGCAATACCTGTTGTTGCAAAAGCGGTGAGGGTTACTCATACATCTGTGGACACTTCAAAAAACTATGGCTGCTCCATTCGTGAGTTTGAAATTTATGCAGAACCCACCTATCCGTCAGAGGCAGAAGAGATACCGGCTATGCCAATAAATATTGCAAAAAATAAAACTGCAATGATGTCTGCGGTTTCATTTCCCAATACGGATGCAGATAAAGCAGTTGACGGGGATTTAAACACTGCCGCTGAAGAAGACACCTCTAAGAATGCTAAACGCAATTATGATTTAATAGTAGATCTAGGTGTTTCAAGAGAATTTGAACAAGTGAATCTATTCATTGGTTCTAATAACGGACTTTTATATGATTTGTATTATTCTGATGATATGAATAACTGGACTAAAATTGTTCTAAAAAACAATGGAAATATGACAACGAATTCTTCATATAATTTCATCGATAATCATATTAAAGCACAATATGTTAAATTATCAGTAAGACCTACTCAAACAACACATTTTACAGTAAAGGAAATTGAAATTTTAGGTCCACCGAAAAAATTCAATGTCGAATTTGATGCAAACGGTGGAGAGAAATTGGGAGATATTCCTCTTATTCAAAATGGTTTGTATGAGGATTCAATTGTTCCTGTTCCGCAGGTTAAGCAAGACGGGTATCAACTGATTGGCTGGTACACCGAAATTGGTGGAGGAACAAAGGTAACCGTGCCCTTTAAAGCAAATGCAGATACAAAGGTTTATGCACGTTGGGCAAAGGGTGCAGGATATAAAAATATTGCACGCAGCAAAAAGTCTTCCATTTCCACCGCTGTACAAAGTGGTTATGAAGCAACAAAAGCAATCGATGGTAATTACGATACAGCAGTAAAAATATTACCCCCTGCCAATGAAAGCACGCCATCAAACTTTATCATAGACCTTAGAGCAAAGTGCTATTCAGGAAGATTTGTTTTGACAACCAGTGGTGTTGACAGTATGGTGTACAGTATTTTTGTATCAAGCGACGGAGTCAATTATACCGAAATGATACCTGATTTAACTACAATTGGTAATGATATACTTGTTGAATATAATGAAACACTCTTCAGATTCTTCAAATTCAGCATTACAGAGGCTACATTAAGTGCAGATTCAACTGCAATTATGATTTCCGAGCTTGAAATCTGGGGTGTTCCTAATAATAATTACGAGGATATTTCTTCTTCTGTATCAACAAGCTCAAATTCAAATACATCAAGTCAAAATACAAACAGCGGTTCGTCTAGTAGCTCGGTTTCATCGGAAACATCAAGTCAAAATACAAACAGCGCTTCGTCTGTTAGTTCAGTTTCATCAGATGCTGGCGAAAGCTCTGCTTCGGCTGTTTCGTCAGACAACAGTAACATAAGCGATGATAGCAGCAGTTCAACATCTTCTTCACCGGATACGCAAATACCAAAGAACAGGCTTTTTAATACTTCAGCAAAAATCTATGTTACAGGAACAGATAATTTTATGAAGGGCGACAAGTTAGAGGTTGTAATTGTAAAGGATAAGATAAAACTGAAAAAAACAACTGATTTATTGGAGACCTATGGAAGCATTATTGGATTTTATGATATTTCTGTTACAAATAATGGAAAGAGTCTGGACAGAAAGGATTTCTATACTGTGCAGATAATGATTCCCGCGAAATTGAAGAAGGAACCGCTTGCAGTATATTATGTTGATTCCGATTTGAAGACCAAAACGGATATGAAGGCGAAGATAGTTGGGAATTTTATTCAATTTGAAACCAATCATTTTTCTAACTATGTATTTATTAATCAGAATGAAAGAGTTATAATAGTGAATACATTCTCAAGAGTAGCACAAATTATAATGTTTATTTCACTTGGGATATTCATCTTATTGTTTCTTTTACAACTTGCAGTTATATTTTTGAAAAAGTCAAAAAGAAGTCCTGCATAGGAGGATTTGTTTTATACAACATTTTGAATTTGGGGGATAGAAAAGCTATGCTGACAAAGGCGCTAAATTATATCCTTTACGATATGCCTCTCTATAGGAAAGTAGTCTTTTTGGTGCTTGTTTTATTTCTAATTCCTTATTTAACTTTTTCAATTATAATTTTTTATCAGTACAAAAACATAACTGATAACAGCATTATTGATAGCACTGTTTCTGTTGTTAATCAATTTCACGAAAGTGTTAATTTTAAAATAACCATGTATAATAATTTGTTGGAAAAAATCTCAATAGATAAAAAAATACACAGTATTTTAGCACTTGACAAAAACGAATATGAAAACAATATATTTGAGATCAGCAAGGGTTTATCCGATCAGATTAAATCTCTAACATATTTAAATATCCAATCGGGAATATATAGAATCACTATATATTCAGCCAACAATGACATTCTGCCAGATGGGAATAGCCTCAGTAATATGAATGAGGCAGGCAAGAAGGAATGGTATAATGAGAAAATTCTGGCACAGCCCTGCCAGTTTACCGAAAAGGATGTTTTTAACAATAAAAATCTTTTATGTTTCACTAGACCTATCGTAAGCACTGAGACCGGAAGCCTTTTAAAGGTTATGGGATTTGTTAAGATTGATGTATATAGTGATTTTGTATTTAATGCTGATATTGAAATACTGCAATCAAAAAAGAATAATTTTGTAATTTTTAATGAAAAATCAGAAATTATTTATCAGAATAATATTTTATCAAAAGATTTAACCACTGCGTTTGAGAATTTTAAAAATAATAATGGAAATGTTCTTAAACCCAAAGTTTCAGGTAAAAATATTTTTATTGATTTGCCTTTTGAGGAATTTAAGTTAAATGGAGTATTCCTATATAATTTTGAGAGTTTGCAAACCAGGGATATCTGGATACAAATAATCATATTTGTCTTTATATTTATATTAGTTATGTTTTTGCTGTTTGTTTTTATTTTTAAAAAATATTCCGACAGAATCAGGAACATTTTAGAAAAGACAATGATAACAAAGGAAGGTAGATTTGTTACAGGAGAAAGTATAAAAGGAAGCGATGAAATATCTACACTTGATAATCATTTTTCTGAAATGATCAGTCAAATAAATCTTTTGATTGATCAAAATTATATTAAGACAATCCATGAAAGAGAAGCACAAATCAATGCACTTCAAAGCCAAATCAATCCGCATTTTCTTTTCAATACTTTGCAGATTATAGATGCGCTAGCCTTAGAGGATCGCTGTGCGGAAGTTTCTGAACTAATACAAAAATTGGGCGATATGTTTCGTTACAACATTGATAAAAACAGTAATAAGTATGTAAAATTCTCTGAAGAATTAAATAGCATAAACAATTACTTTTATATCCTTAATGTTCGGTTTCCTGACAAATTTG
>CAZZCN010000066.1:0-2238 GCA_964652975.1 uncultured Oscillospiraceae bacterium
GGGAACTTTTACCAAATGGCTGAACCCTGAATGGGAGATTAATAAAGAAAAAATAATCGCTGATTATGAGGAAATCAAAAAATCTCAAACCGAAACTGCAACAATTCCGTGGGAGGTATGTAGAGACATATATCACAGTATCACATATAACTATTTGGGTGATGCGACGGAATATAAGATTTTACCAATGGGGTGGTATGCTTTACTTGATAAAGAAGGAAATGATAAGACAGTCCTGGTTTTTGAAGATCAAATTGACGGATATCTTTCTCTTTCAAAGGACAAAAAATTATTGTTGAACGACGACTTTACCGTTGTCAAAATGAGAGATTATTTTAAAGGGTTTTCCAACACCCCGACTGATGAAGAACTTGACTGGTTTTTGGCGGATGTACGTGAAGATAATATGATACCTCATTTTTACACCTTTAAAGAAAGGAAAGAGATTGATCCGATTTTTGTGGCGCAGAAAATTAAAAAAGAAAACATGCCGGTAATGGATATTATGCCTTTTATAAAAGACATTTTTGACAAGAATGAAATCGTGCTAAGCATTTATGAAAAACTAGATAACTACCAAAAGCGAGTAATTGACTGTCTTTGGTATCCTGCTGGGATAATTCCTCTTGGAAGCAAAATATTCGAGATGTCTTCCGAAAATATACCGTTTGACACAACGCCATTCTATGACCTGGAATCCTTGGTTTTAGAGGTCAAGAATGAAATGTATGGTGGAATTTTTGATGTGTCGGTTACATTTGAATGGACAGACAAATGCTATCGTGGTTACTATGGTCAGTATAATCTTAATAATAAGGTTATCAAGATTAATAAAATCATTAACTCAAAGGATGTTCCTAAGGAAGTTGTCAAATTTATTATCTATCACGAAATGCTGCATAATGATAATTTGAATCATAATAAAGCCTTCAGAGATAAGGAGCACCTATATCCTGAGTATGCCGAGTTGGAGAAGTTTCTGGATGGCAGATTTAATGAAGATTTTGATTTGGATAATGTCTGGAGAATGTAGGGGTAAATGGTAAAATATATTTATATGTAAAAAAGGATGGTGACGTTTTTATGAATATAGTTGGAGAAAAAGTATTAAACAATAAAAATGATGAGGGTACTGTAATTGAACAAAAAGAAGGGTATGTTTTTGTGGATTTTGCAGGCGTAAAGACTAAGTTTCAATACCCAATGGCTTTCAAGCAGTTTTTAAGACTGAAGAATAGTGACATCGCGGGACTAGTAACGAGAGAAATCGTAGCGATGGAAGATGAAGAAAAAAGGAAAATTGATGATTTACTCGCTATTGAAAAAGAAGAGGAAAGAAAGAGAAAGAAAGCTGAATTAGAAGAAGAACTACGAAAAAAAGAAGCTGAAAGAGAAATAATCAAGCAGAAATTAAATCCAAAAAAGCCTGGTAATCTGACCAGAAACAAATCTACGAAAGATCCAAAGTATAATAATGTTGCTTTCAAATGCAATTATTGTGATGGAGGAAAAACAAAGGATCAAATTGGATTTGCTGGAGTTTGCAGTGATTCAGCAATTAGTAATAATGTATTTATTGAAAAACGCACTTGGTGTAGCTCTGAAGACTCTTACTGTTTTCAATATGCAAATGGAGAAATCTCACGAAAAGATTTAGAAAGTTATATGAGTAAAAAATCTGATTATGTTTGTTACGAGAGTCAAATGCTAACAAATTGGGCGGCTTATGCTGGAATTGTTCAAAACGGAGAACGAAAAGGTGAGCCAATGAAACTGAATGAAGTTAAAATTAATAGTTTATGTGTATTGACAACACGCAATCCTTTAACTATCGAAGCTGAAAGATATATATTTGGCGCATTTCTAGTTGATGATACGTACGAAGGTGACAGTGCTGAAGCCGGATCTGTGTCAACAAAATCGAAATATAAAATAAAGCTATCAGAAGACGAAGCTAATACGTTGAAATATTGGAACTATCATTCAAACTCTAATAGCCCAGAAAAGCAACTTTGGGCTTCAGGTCTTCATCGTTATTTCAGCAATCAAGAAGCAGCACAGATCCTAAGAGATATTGCCAAAGTGAAAAAAGGAACAAAGGACGAAAACCTAGCTCAAGAATTTTATGAACACTTTTGTAAATTGCATAATGTGAAAATTGATACATTACCTAGTCCTAAAGGATCACTAATGCACTAGAGAATTACGATTGATTTTAAGAGAATTTCGCGATTCAAT
>CAZZCN010000066.1:2248-11584 GCA_964652975.1 uncultured Oscillospiraceae bacterium
CCGAAAAACACTTTTCAAAATTTATTGTGTGACTTCAATTCAAAAAATATTTTCTGAATAGGCGAATTACTTGCGCTAAATAGAAAAGGAGTAACAAGCATGGGGAATTCAATTGGAATTTGTTGCAAAAAATGTGATTATATGAGTGTATTCATGTTACAAATCGGGATGAATGACTTTTTTCTCAGCGGTATGGATACATCTAGTTATCGATATTATTGCATATATACAGGAGAATATACAGATTTTGTTTCGGAGGAATCAATACTCAGAAATACGTCACAAACTTATGGAATTAGTGAGGAAGTAATCAAACTTTTGCAGAAGGGTGAAGCATTAATTGAAGGTGAATATGGGTATAAAATATATGCCTGTCCAAAATGCAACGATTTATCATCACAATACCATGTTTGTTGGTTATATGATGGTAAAATTAATCATAATCATCATTATTGTGAGAAATGTGAATCATTGCTAGAAATTTTTGACATTAACAAAATTTCTAAATACGCATGTCCCAGTTGCGGAAACTTTAATTTACAGCAAGATTATTCATGTGGTTATTATGATTGGGATTAGAGTTAACAAGATTAAACACAAAAAGTGATGTATATTGCAACATATATGTTGTAAAATCGAACATATCATGTTACACTCTAATTCAGAGGTGATATTAATGTCAAATAAGAAATTGTATGATAGACTCAGAGATGCGCGGTTAGAATTGCATCTATCACAGGAGTATGTCTCTGGATTGATAAATTTGAACAGAACTGCATTGGTTCAAATAGAAGCCGGTAAACGAAAAGTTACATCTGATGAATTAACTGGTTTCAGCAAAATATATGGAATATCAGTTGATGAATTGCTTTATGGCAAAGAAGTTGCTGTTCCAGAGAAAGTTTTTGTACGTGATTTTAGTGACCTTGACGAGGCTGATCAAAAGGAAATTATCAATTTGATTGAATTCAAAAAAATGGTGAAAGCACGAAAAAATAACAATGGCTGAATTTGAAGACCTTTTGGTTAATGGTGCTGAGCCTCATATTTTGGCTCAAGCGTATCTGACTAACTATATTTGCACAATTTAGAAGGTGGCGAAACAAATGGAGTTACAGAAAATTAAAATTGTATCAAACAATATGGGCTTTTTCATGCCCACATTTGAGGATGAGGAAGTTGAGCAGCATCTTACTATAAATGCTGCTGGACGGGTTTGGTTTTCTGGGTATGACATAGTTTACGGTATTGATAAATTCGTTCGTAAACGCAGGAGAAACTTCAGCATTGGCAAAGAAGCTGCCGCGATTATTCTTAGTGCGGTCGGTAAACATTTTGATGATTGGTATATTCCTCTTTTTGCCACCGATATCGGGTCTTTCGAGATGAATGTCACTTATAAAGATGGAATGGTTAAAAAGTTCGATGGCTCTTTATTTGGCGAAATTATTGTTGACGGTATTGACCTTTCCGACCTTATTCGCGATACCCTCAATATGCCGGATTTGTTTGTTTTTGACGGTGAAGGCAAGACAGATACAGTGGAAAAAATTACGTTAAACTACTATAGAGTTACGAATATCGGACCCACCAAGGATTCTTGCAGCGATTTGTCGCCAATCAGCAAAGGGGATTATTCCGAACAGCTTATCATCGATAGAGAAACTGATACTATTGATCATATTCAGCGCATTAGTTCGGATTGTGTTATCTCACATAAATACTATGTCAAGGAAGGCGTAAGATGGTTGTTGGATAGCCTGGACGCTGACAGTCTTTTCGATTATATAGTTGGAAATGATCCTGATGTTATTACAGACACTGATGATACAAAAGACTATGAATTTACGGTAGACTTCCAAAAACGTCCACAACTCATAATCAGCGGTTCATTTGACAAAAACGGTCTGCCGGATGATTGGCCGGAATTTGCTGAGAGTATTCAAAATTTCATTCGTTCTTACGGCAACGGTGAAATCCTCGACCCTTTTATATATAAAAAAACAAGGCGCAAAACTAACGAATACATTTTTTGCAGCGTTGAATTCAGCCGCGGGGGAGGCAAAAGCTATTATTATCTGACCGACGATGACACTCTCGAAACAGGCGATTACGTCCTTATTCCCATTGGCAGCAACGGTCATACCTCCAATGCAAAAATAGTAGACATTGAGTATTTTGACAAGGACAACGTTCCTTTTCCGCTCGACAAAGTCAAGCGCATCATCAGGAAATGCACCGATGATGATTTTGCCCCGCAGGTCCTTTTTAATGAAAACGAAGACTCGCAGATTTCTGAGGTCAAAGAAACAGCTACCAAATCCGATAATTTTTACTGCCCGGTGTATGACGGCTATATCAGCGAATATGATTGTTGTGAAATTTGCTGCGGTGCTATTGATGGACGCATACCAAACGATGGCATTCCTGAATTGATGGATATCAAGGTAATAACTGAAAGGCGCCAATGGTGTTTGGACTGTGTGAGGAATACCTGGGCACAAAGGGAAGCACAGATTTTTAGAGAAGAAAGGGCAAAATTTGAAAAAAAGCCCGGTGACAGAATAAAGGTGTCAGACATCGTTGATTATCGGTTCTGGACTGATTATAATGGTAATACGGTCAGTGTAAGCGTTGATTTTGAAACCGCTGATGATTTTCATTACGACCTGGAAATGGAAGCCTGGCATAAATTCCAGACCAAGGTTTTGAAAGTCACAAACTCTTCAATAAACACAACCACTACCACTGAAGCGTTCAAAGAATTTTTTGAAAACAACACTGACTTGTTCGACTTTGAAGAAGCTTTAAAATGTAACGGTATCCCTTACGGGAAAACGGTGTTCGATTAGGACCAGTTATGCAGGACATTAAAATTGAAGATGACACATAATAGCGATTTGAAGCTGCCCTATCAATATCTTGCGCTTTGGATTGATTGCAATTATAATAGTACTATGATACTTGGTTTGGAGGTGCATTTAGTGTCCACACAAGAAAAAAATAGAATAAATTGGACAGTGGTTTGTGTAAACGAGTTTGCAAGAAAGAAAAAAATACCTGTTAAATCCGCTTTTCTATTTTTATATAAATTTAACGGAATTACTTTTTTAAAGGAAAATTACGAAGCGGAGCATACATTGTCTTTTGATGATGCGGTAGAAGATTTGGAAATTATTTGTGCTAGAAGCGGGGGAACTTTATAATGAAGCTTTTTCATGGTTCTAATACTCCTATCGATATTATTGATTTGAATCTTTGCCAACCATATAAAGACTTCGGGAGAGGATTTTATCTTACAACTATTGAAGAACAAGCTGTTACTATGGCTAAAAGAACAAAAAGAATTTATGGGGGTACCCCTTGCGTCACTGCTTTTGATTTTGATATTAAATGTCTTGAAAGTGGTTTGCTTTCAGTTAAGATATTTGAAATACCTTCCGAAGAGTGGGCAGTTTTTGTTTTAAATAATCGCAATCGTGATTATACCCATCATATGAACGAATGCTGCAATCATGATAATAAATACGATATTGTTACTGGACCGGTTGCTAATGACGATATTGCATTGCTGTTTCGTACATTTTCGAATGGTGTAATTGATATAGAAATCCTGGTGAAAGAGTTAAAATTCAGAAAATTAACGGATCAATTTTCATTTCATACAGAAAAGTCACTATCTTACTTGAACAGAATTGGTGATTGCTTTTATGGATAAGAAACAAATATTAATTGAATATATTATTCAGGATATTGTTGCTTTCATTGTTTCTGACAAAAAAATAGAGTATGACGAAGCTATGAAATTATTTTATAGTTCCAAAATATTTGAAAAACTGCAAGATTCTAAAACAGGCTTGTATTTAGAAAGCTCAGCATATATTTATGAAATATTTAAGGATGAACTTTCTCATGGCAAGATATTTCAACGGGAAGTGTAATTTTTAATGAATCAAAAGCCAGTCAGTGATTGGCTTTTTTAAAAGTTAGACATTCATCTCAATTCGCCAGTCATTGACTATATGCAATGGGAGAAAATATGTTAGGAGCAATTATCGGCGACATTGTAGGGTCGCGTTTCGAATTTAATAATCACCGAAGCAAGGACTTTGAATTATTTACCGACGAATGCTTTGTGACTGACGACAGCATTATGACTTTAGCTGTGTCTAAAGCTATTCTGGAGACAGAAAAGTCTATTGAGCCTACAATTAATGGATTTGATTTTGATGAAGATTATTATAGTGTTCTTGAAGAAATGACCGTGAAATACATGCAGGAAATAGGACGCAAATATCCGGATTGTGGTTACGGAGGGATGTTTGCCAAGTGGATGTTCAGCGAGAATCCGAAGCCCTATAATAGTTTCGGTAATGGGGCATCCATGAGAATAAGTCCTGCGGGATTTGTCGCTCGCGATGAATCAGAAGCAATAGATATTTCTGAAACTATTACCGCTGTTACTCACAACCATGATGAAGGTATAAAAGGTGCTGCAGCGACAGCAGTTGCAATTTTCATGGCTCGTCATGGATATTTAAAGAGTGAAATCAAAGAAAAAATAATAAACGACTATTATCCGATTGACTTTACAATAGATGAAATCAGGCCAACATATCATTTTAATGAAACCTGTCAAGGTACCGTACCGCAAGCGTTAGAATGTTTTTTTGAATCTGAATCGTTCGAGGACGCAATCCGGATCGCAATCTCTCTTGGTGGAGACAGTGACACTATTGGTGCAATTACAGGGGCAATAGCTGAAGCATATTACGGCATCCCTGAGGAAATTCAATCAAGTGCATTGAAATATTTGGATGATTATCTTTTATCGATATACAGCGAATGGGTGACTTTGAATGGCAAGGACACAGAAAATTTTAAAATACTCACAAAGTACATAGGAAAGATAACGGCCGTCAAGACGGACTACGATTTGATAACTGAAATGCATAATGGAATAATGTCTGACCACCAGTTTAAATTGCCGTTTTGGGATTTAGCAGATATTATCAGATCATTTGAGAAAGAATTCTACCAATTATTGGCGTGCCATCCAGAATACATGCCAAAACCCTATGCACAAACACTTGAAGATAACGGTTTGACATGGGAACAAAACTCACTTCAAAGAGCCGATTGCGAAGCCTTGGATGCAAATGCCATCCTTGCGTTGTTGTTTGCAGCAATCCGTGCAGAGCACTTCAGTGACGGAGCATTGCGAAAATTCTTTTATGATGGACATATTGTTAGGTGGCTAAAAAGACTTAAGGACATCGAATGGCAGAATATGGGGAAAAAAGTATCTGAAATATATTTTCAAATTGGTGGTTTTCAAGGTTATGAAAGTTACCAGATTCTCTTTGCCGACAACAGGTCGTTTTTCTTATCACGAAAAACTGTTGAGAATCAACACAAGGTTAAAAGGAACTCCATAATAGCGACCGAAAAGCTTATAAGTGATTGGAACAACTTGCACACCGAATACTGGAAATATGATTATCCCCAAGAAAGGGACATTCGAATTTTAGATGGAACACAATGGTCACTACTTGTTCGTTATGAAGGGTGTCATAGTCTTATTTACGGTGGAGACAATACCTATCCGGAATCCTGGAATGAATTACTTGAATTGTTAGAAATTAGGTATGATGAAGATGATGATTATGACGATTATAACAATTATGACGATTATAACGATAAAAAACCTAAACGAAAATCCGGAGAATACATTTTTTGCAGTGTTTCCTTTAGTAAAAGCGCCCCCGCATATTATTATCTGACCGACGATGAAAATATTGAAGTAGGTGATCGTGTAATCGTAACAGTTGGATCGGATAATCATGAGCGAATTGCTGTTGTAAAAGAAGTTGAGTATTTCACGCCTGATAAAGTTCCTTTTCCGCTCGATAAAGTCAAGCGCATCATCAGGAAATGCACCGATGCTGATTTTGAAGAACTGATTAGGGGTTGATTTTTAAGCTTATATTTATTTCGCCATTTTTCACCTACCTATTGAAAAGCCTATATTCGTGATGTATAATTAATCATCCGTAAAAAACTTACGGATGAAAGAGAGGCGGGTCAATTATGTTAAAGCGATTTGAAGTTAACGGATATAGAAATTTTAACGAGACATTTGTCTTGGATTTTTCTGATGTAAGAGATTATCAATTTAACAAGCAATGCGTAAGGGATAAATTATTGAATAACATTATCATTTACGGCAAAAACGCAGTGGGCAAGACGAACTTTGGCAAGGCTATTTTTGATATAAGAAGTAATTTCAGCAGACAATCATCAGCGATTGATCAAGAGAGTGACAACTTTTTAAATGCAGACTCAAAAAAGGGGTATGCAAATTTCAAGTATGTTTTTCAATTTGACAAAAATGAAGTTGTCTATGAATACAGTAAAACAAGTCGTGTAAAGTTCTTGAATGAGAAATTCATTATTAACGGAGAAATTATTTTCGAATATAATCATGAGAAAAAGGAAAAAACTATCGGAAAACTGGAGTTGATAAATGCGCAAACACTGAACTGGAGATTTACAGACGATGATATTAGCATAATCAGCTATATTATTAATAACGTTCAGCTAGGTAATTCTGAAATATTAGAAAAGTTTTATCGTTTCATCATGGGGATGAATATTGCTCGGAATTTTAACATGGTGGAGCATAAGGTAATTATTACTCAAACGATTTCAGAGATTATTAAAAATAAATGGGTCGAAGATTTTCAAAAGTTTCTACACGATTTTGGTGTTGATGTGAAGTTGATTGCCAAGGACATGCCTACGGGCGAGAAGATGCTATTCTTTGATCACTTAAGGCCGATTCCGTTTTTTGAAAACTGCTCCAGCGGTACTCTTTCCCTTATTAGATTGTATAATTGGAAAAAGAAAATGAATCTGTCAACATTTCTTTATATGGACGAATTTGACGCATTTTATCACTTCGAGCTTTCAGAGCAGGTCATCAAGCTTTTAGGTGAAACAAAGAATTGCCAGACTATTGTCACTTCACACAATACGAACCTGTTAAGTAACAATATTATGAGACCGGATTGTTTTTTTATACTGTCGCACGATAAGTTAACATCAATAGTTAACGCTACAGACAGGGAGCTCAGAGAAGGACATAACTTAGAAAAACTGTATAAGAGTGGTGAGTTTGGATATTGAAAACGTATTGATGGAGCAGAATGATTTTATGCAGAATTCCGGTAAAATTCATGTTCTAAATTCTGGGCTGTTTTTTATTTGTGATTATAATTTCGACTTGGTTCTATTTACGGGAGATTAAGGTTAATTTATGTACAAAAAAACCACACTAGAGAAAGCCATTAAAAATGCAATAGCATCAGTTGAAATGGAAGGATTTAGAACAAGTAAATCTTTAGAGAAACAGTGCAAATTGATTCTCCAAGGTAAAGTAGAACTTAAGGATTGCATTAATCAGATGATTCAGAAGGGGTAATTTATTGCCTATGTCAGTTCATAAATTGATAATGATCATTGTTGATGAGGAGAAAAAACATGCATTTAAAAGATGGCATAGCATATGCAGATAATTTAGTTGCTCCTATATTTGTGAAATCAGTACGCGCACTTGATAATTATCGCCTTTGGATTCGTTTTTCTACAGGAGAAGTGAAGGTGTTTGATTTCAATCCGATTTTGGATTCACCTGCATTTGCACCCTTGAAAGAAAAGTCAGTTTTTGAGAATGTATACTTAGATTATGGATGCCCTGTTTGGAAAGATGGTGAGATTGATATTTCGCCGGAATGGATTTATAAAGAAGGCGTTGAAATCAAAAAAGCTAATCAGTGATTAGCGTTTTCAAAAGAAAAGCATTTGCCCAATTCGCAGGAAGTTTTAAACCTAAAGTGATTGCCTGTATATTGATTGATGTATATAATGAAATAGTTCTCAAAACTATTGAAAGAAATTTTTATAGTAGTAATATTCTCTATAAATGCAAGGAGACCCAATATGATCAAGGATTTAGAAATTATCTTAACCGAAGGTGAAAGTTATACGGTTGAATTCAAAGAAGTACCGGATAAGACGTTGGCAGAAGAGGTGTGTGCATTTGCCAATGCGTCAGGCGGGAGAGTATATATCGGTATAAGCGATAAAGGTGAAATCAAAGGTACAGATACAAGCAATGCAGCTCGCTCTAAAATACAAGACACGTTAAATAAAATAGAACCGCAGTTGTATTTTAATATTGTAGTTGATACCAAGACAAAGATAATAATCGTTGATGTTCCGAGTGGAAGAGAGAAGCCATATTCGTGTCCTAGAGGTTTTTACGTCAGATTTGGGCCAAATTCTCAAAAACTTGATAGAAACAGCATCATAGAGTTTTTACAAGCAGAAGGAATTTCTCGATTCGATACTATTGTAAATGAAAAATTGAGCATAAACGACAATTTCAACCAAAAGGCTTTTGAGGACTATCTAAAAAAGGCAAATATCAGTAATGTTCTTTCTAAGGAGAGCCTTCTTATCAATTTGGGTTGTGCAGAAAAACTGAAAGACGGTAGAATCGTTTTTACAAATGCGGGAGCACTTTTTTTCAGAGATAACTCAAAGGACATAAAGTATGAACATTGCATCGTTACCTGTGCATTATATAAAGGCATTACTAAAATGCATATTTTAGATGTTAAGGATTTTAACGAAGGTGTCGTGAGCAATATTGATGAAGCAATGCTTTTTCTCAAGAAACATTTAAACGTAAGTTATGAAATTGAAACGACGAAACGCAGAGATATCTGGGAAATACCCGAAAAAGCCCTTCGCGAATCCGTTGTAAATTCTATATGCCACCGAGATTACTTTGAAATAGGCTCAAGAGTTATGATTGAAATATTTGACGACCGGGTTGAAATAACAAATCCAGGTGGAGTTCCAAAAGGCATTACAAAAGAAAACTTTGGAACCGTTAGCATTACCAGAAATTCCGTTATTGCTTCATTGCTTCACAGAATTAATTATATCGAGAAAATGGGTACTGGTATCAACAGGATTAGAGAATCTGCGAGAGAAAGCAGTACAGAGTTTCAATTTGATATGGTTGGATTTTTTAAAGTTTCATTTAAAAGAAAAAAACTGGTTTTTGGTGAAGCAATAAACTTACCAAATGAAGGAATAAAAGTGCAAAATGAAGGAATAAACTTGCCAAATGAAGGAATAAACTCGCAAAATGAAGGAATAAACCTACCAAATGAAGGAATAAACCTGCCAAATGAAGGAATAAACCTGCCAAATGAAGGAATAAACCTACCAAATGAAGGAATAAACCTGCCAAATGAAGGAATA